>NZ_JACCQQ010000019.1:0-134346 GCF_014268345.1 Pseudomonas sp. SWRI18 | reverse complement strand
GGCGGCGGCCCCCCAAATCAATGTCGGATTACGGGCATGCCGAGCCTAGGCGAGGCACCGAGTGGTGGGGCGAAGCGTTTTTGGTTACTTTGGTTACTTTTTGCGCTCTTCAAAAAGTGACCCGCCGTAAGGGCGGAACCCTAAGCCGCCATTACCGCAGCAACGGATATGTACTCGGTCAAACCCCAAAAAAACACTAGGCCCGAACGCCTGCCTACCGCCCCGGCGGATTCTCGCCCAGGGGCACCACGGCCATGGTCAGACGCGAGACGCAACTCACCTTGCCCTCGTCATTGGTCAAGCGAATATCCCACACCTGCGTGGTACGCCCGATATGCACCGCCTTGGCCACCGCCGTCACCCGCCCGTTGCGCACACCACGCAGGTGGTTGGCATTCACCTCCAGCCCCACGCAATAGAACTTGCTCCCATCAATGCACAGGTAAGCGGCCATGGAACCGACGCTCTCGGCCAATACCACCGACGCGCCGCCGTGCAGCAGGCCGTAGGGCTGGTGGGTACGGTGATCGACTACCATGCTGGCGGTAAGGGAGTCGTCGTCGAAGCTCTCGAAGCGGATATCCAGCAGTTCACCGATGGTGTTCTTCTGGCTGGCATTGAGTTGTTCGATATTCGGTTGGGTGCGCCACAGGCTCATGGGAATTGTCCTTTGTTGGTTTTATTACGGCCCTAATCCTGCCACAGATATAACACACGCAAAAAAGCAATAAAGCCTATGGATTCTTCACGCTGACCAGGCTCATCAGCCCCGCCAGCGGGAAATCCCCTTCCAGCTCCGCCAGGCTGGCGGTGTACATCGGCTGCGGCTGACGCTGATGGCCATGCTGCAGGAAGCTGATCAGGCTGCCCACCAAGGGCTGGTGACTGACCAGCAGCACGTTGTCATCGCTATCGAGCTTTTCCAGCACTTGCAACGGATTGCCCTCCGGCGTCAGCCACGGCACCGTACGAATGTCCGCGGCGAAGCCCAGGGCTTCGCGCACCAGGTGCGCGGTCTGCTGCGCCCGCACATAAGGGCTGGCGATGATCGCCCCGAGGGGCTGGCCGATCAGGTGCGCAGCGCTGCGCAATACTTCGGCGCGGCCCTGCTCGGTAAGGTTGCGTTCGGCATCCGTTGGCGCCTGCCCTTCGGCCTCACCATGACGCAATATCCACACCTTCACAGCTTTGGCTCCTCATCACGCACCGGATGCGGCGCCGGCGGCACGCTGTGGGCGGCTTCGCCCTCGGGTGCGCGCGGTGTAGGCCAATCGGCGAACGGCCAGGGCTTTTGTTCGCTGTGGAAGCTGCCGAAACGGCCGATCTGTGCGAGGAACTGGCTGAGGCTGTCGCCAAAGTTCATCAGGCCCAGGTTCGGTGCGCCATAGACCAGGCGGTAAATCAGTTGCACCACCACCAGCGCGCCGAGCAGGAACTGCGCCACTTGCCACACCAGGGCAAACACCAGCATCCACAGGATACGCAGGGCAATGGATTCGTATTTGGGGGTTGCTTTCGGATCGTTCATGACCGCTTCCTCAGTTGAAACCACTGGTGGAAATAAAATCGACATCGGTTTTCGGCTCGGCGCGCATCAGCAGCTCGATGACCTGGTCCAAGGTGCGCCCTTCAAACAGGATCGCGTGCAGCCCGGCGACCAGAGGCATGTACACGCCGGCTTCCTGGGCCTTGGCCTTGAGCACCTTGAGGGTGTTGACCCCTTCGGCCACTTCGCCCAGGCGCGTGACCGCGTCTTCCAGGCTCAAACCCTGGCCGAGAGCGAAACCCACCTGGTAGTTGCGACTTTTCGGCGAGGAACAGGTGACAATCAGGTCGCCCACGCCCGCCAGCCCCAGGAAGGTCATCGGGTTGGCGCCCTGGTTCACTGCAAAGCGGGTCATCTCGGCCAGGGCGCGGGTGATCAGCATGCTCTTGGTGTTTTCGCCCATGCCCAGCGCCACGGCCATGCCGGCAATGATCGCATAGACGTTTTTCAGCGCGCCGCCCAGCTCCACGCCATAGCGGTCGCTGCTGGCGTAGACCCGGAAGGTGCGGCCATGCAGCACGGCCTGGACGCGTTCGCAGAGGGCTTCGTCTTCACTGGCCACCACGGTGGCGGTCAGCGCGTGCTCGGCCACTTCGCGCGCCAGGTTCGGCCCGGACAGCACACCAATGCGCGCCTGGGGAGCGATCTCTTCGAGGATTTCGCTCATCAGCTTGAAGGTCTGCGCCTCGATGCCCTTGGTCAGGCTGACCAGCAACTTGCCCGCCAGGCGATCGGCGTGAGGGGCCAGCACCGAGCGCAAGGCGCTGGACGGCAGCGCGACGAAGCACAGGTCGCAGGCCGTGAGAGTTTCCAGCAGGTCCGTGACCGGCTCGACCGCTGGATGGATCTTGATGCCTTTGAGGTAACGCGGGTTTTCCCGGTGCACCCGGATGGCCTCGGCCTGTTCGGGATCGCGCATCCACTGGCGCACAGCGTGACCGTTCTCGGCCAGCAGGTTAGCCACGGCGGTACCAAAACTTCCGCCTCCCAGGACCGCGATAGGGCGCTGTTCAGTCATATGCAATCCGTTAATCCATACCAGTGGCGATGGCGGCATTATACGGGCCGACCCGCTGGCGGCCAGCCCCCGCGTCAATTCGTGCGCTTGTCGGAAAATGCCACATTTACGTGAAGTAATTACAAGCCCGGCGACTGGCAAAAGGCCCCACCTCAGTTAACATGGGCGGCTATCCGCAATTATCAAGGCCGTGCCGTGTATTTGGGCCCTCCTCCCCGTTCATCTCTGTGGCTGATGCTGTTGGGCATGCCGCTGTGCAGCAGCCCGGCGCTGGCCGATGACCTGTTCCTCGACAGCCAGCCCCTGCCCGAAGTGCTGACCGCCACGCGCCTCAAGCAATCGGCGGCCGCCGTGCCCGGCAGCATGACCGTGATCGACAGCGAGCTGATCAAGGCCAGCGGCGCGCGGGACATCAGTGAGTTACTGCGCCTGGTACCGGGCATGATGGTCGGCTACACCACCGGCAACCAGGCGGCGGTGAACTACCACGGCACCAGTGCCAGCGATGCGCGGCGCATGCAGGTATTGATCGATGGCCGCTCGGTGTACCGCGCGGGCCTTGCCACCGTGGACTGGAGCGACATTCCGGTGGCCATGGAAGATATCGAGCGCATCGAAGTGTTCCGTGGCCCCAACACCGTCAGTTACGGCGCCAATGCCCTGATGGCGGTGGTCAACATCCTCACGCGCTCGCCGGCCAACAGCCACGGCACACGGCTCAAGGTGGTGCGCGGCGCACGCGGCATCAACGACTTCTATGCCAGCCAGGGCGCCGGCTGGGACAGCGGCGACTTGCGCCTGTCCCTTTCCGGGCAGCAGGATGACGGCTTCGACAGCGATGCCACCGGTGCCGACCGTCGTGATGGCCGCCGCCTCAACCGCTTCAGCCTGGCGATCAGCCAGACGCTGAACACGCAGCAGAGCATCGATGTGCAACTGGATGCCAAGGAAGGCACCAATCAACGTCCTTATACCTACAGCCCGGTCTTTGCCGGGATTACCGAAGGCGGAAACAATTCCGACGTCTCAGCCAAGGACTACGCCGGCTCCCTGCGCTGGAACTTTGACTTCAACCCTGACCACAGCCTGTATATCCAAGGTTCGGCGCAGCAGTGGGATCGCCGGCAAATATGGAAAGCCTGTGACGCCAAGGTCTCGTTCAGCCCCGAGCTGACCCAACTGTGGCAGATGAACCCCAACTACGCCGAATTACTGGCCCGGCACATGGACACTTACAGCCAAGGCAGCGCGCCACCGGGCAGCGCCGCCGAGCAAGCCTTGGCCAACCAGGTGCTGGACCAGTGGCGCAACGGCGCCAGCCAGAGCGTGTGCGGCGACATCGACCAGAGCACCCGTGAAAGCCGCTACGACCTGGAGGTCCAGGACACCCTCAGCCTGTCCGACAGCCTGCGCCTGGTCAGCGGCATGAACTACCGCTACGACCGCGCCGACTCCGACACCTACTTCAACGGCACGCTGGACGACACCACCTGGCGCCTGTTCGGCCAGTTGGAGTGGCGCGCCAGCGAGCATTGGTTGCTGCAGGGCGGCGCCATGTATGAAGACACGTATCTGAGCGGCAACTCGCTGACGCCGCGGGTAGCGGTCAACTACCTGATCAACCCGCGCCACGGCCTGCGCGCGGTGTACTCCGAAGCGATCCGCTCGCCGGATATGTTCGAGAATAACGTCAACTGGAGCTATCGCGTCACCAACCTCAGCTCCCCTGCCTATGGGCAGACTACCGGGCAATACTTCGTAAAGACCCGCGGCCCGGGAAACCTCAATAAAGAGATGATGAAATCGCGGGAACTGGGGTACAACGGCTTCTTCGCCGACATCGGGCTGAACATGGACGTGAAACTGTTCTATGACGAGATCACCGACATGATCAGCTCGCCGCTGCGCAATAATCAGTACGTCGCCAGCAATGCCAACAGCGCACGCTTCACCGGCGCCGAGTCCCAGTTCGACTGGCGCGTGAGCAACGCCGACCGCCTGCGCCTGACCTATGCCTATGTCGACGCCACCAGCAGCAACCCGCTGGACAAGGCGCAGACCGCACGTAACAGCGGCTCGGCCGGCTGGTTGCGGGAATGGGGCCAGGGCTGGTCCAGCGCATTGTTCTACTATGGCGATGACGCACTCAACGAGTATCGCTTCGAACGGGTCGACCTGCGGGTGGCCAAGCGCATTGCCTTGGGCAGCGCCAACGTCGAACTGGCGGGCATGCTGCAACAGCGCCTTGATAACCAGCCCACTACCTTGGCCGACAACAATTACGACCATCGCCAGGTCCTCTATTTCAGCGCAGAGTTAGAGTTCTGACATGGGCGACTTGTCACGGATGACTTGCTTTTCTCTCAACACGCTCTGGCGACGCGCGGTGCTGCTCGTCTGCCTGCTGGCGGCCACGCCGGCCTGGAGCGCCGATATCCTGCTGACCGCCGCCGAAGACAGCGCCGGGGTCCAGGACTTCACCCAGGCCCTGGCCCGGCAACGCCCCGAAGACACGGTCACCTTCACCGTCCTCGATGACTTGCCGGCACCCAGCCGACTGCCAGCCACTACCCGCCTGATCCTGCTCGACCTGCCCAGCCTCGACTGGCGCTTGCGGGACGCCCAGGGCCCGCCGACCCTGGTGCTGCGCATCAGCCGGCTGCAGGCCCATCAGCGCCTGGGCGCGACGCAACACCCGCGCATCAGCCTGTTGTGGAGCGACCCACCGCTGGCGCGCCAATTGCGCCTGATCGCCAGCATCCTGCCCCAGGCGCGGCGCATCGGTGTGCTGTACGGCGCCGACAGTGAATTCCTGCTGACCGAACTGCGCCAGCACGCCACGCCGCTGGGCCTGCAGATCGTGCCCCAGCGTTGGGACAACATTAATGACAGCCGGCCGCTGCAAACCCTGTTCAGAAAAAGTGACGTGCTGCTCGGCCTCGACGACCCGCAGCTGTACAACCCGAAAACCGCGAAGAACCTGCTGCTGAGCAGCTACGCCCAGCAATTGCCGCTGGTGGGCCCGAATGCAGGGTTTGTGCGGGCCGGCAGCCTGGCCAGCACCTACAGCGACCAGGCCGACTGGCTGGCCGTGCTCGACCGCCTGCTCGACCACCCGCCCGCCAACTGGCCGCGTTCGCTGTATCCGGAACACTTCAAAATCGTGGGCAACCCCCAAGTCGCGCGCTCACTGGGGCTCGAACAGGTGGACGAAACCAGCGTCGCCACGCGACTGGCCGAAGGAGAAAATCGCCCATGACCTTGCGTCGTCGTTGGGACATCAACACCCGCACCCAGCTCATCACCCTGGGCCCGGCGCTGTTGCTGACGTTGCTGTTGATCAGCTTCTTTACCTTCGTTCGTATCCAGGACCTGCGCCAGGAGCTGGATCACACCGGCCAGCTGATCGCCAACCAACTGGCGCCCGCGACCGAATACGGGGTGATTTCCGGCAACAACGAGGTGCTTGAGAGCCTGTTGCGCGCCACACTGGCGACACCCCATGTGCGCTTCCTGGAGATTCAGGACAGCAGCGAGAATATCCTGGTGTACGTCGAGCAGCCTTCGGAGAAACACGACCGCTCGCTGTCGGTGAAAGTGTTCCAGGCGCCGATCCGCCTGCAACACATCCAGTTGGGCAATGATTTTTTCCAGGACAACCTCAACGAATCCAAGGCGCCGCGGGCGGACTACCTGGGCCGGGTGATCGTGGGCATGTCCAACGATGCCTTCAGCCAGCGCCAGCAGGAGATCCTGTTCAAGGCCGGCATCCTGGCGCTGTTCGCCCTGTTGTTTACCTTCCTGCTCGCCCGGCGCCTGGCCGCCAGCCTGTCGCAGCCGATCAGCGCCATGGGCCATGCGGTGAAAGCCATCCAGCAAGGCGACTACAAGACACCGCTGCCGATCGTGGATGACTCGGAACTGGGCGACCTGTCGCGGCACATCAACAACCTCGCCGCAGGCCTCAACCAGGCCAGCCGTGAACAGCAGCAGGCCATGGCCCAATTGATCCAGACCCGTGAAGAGGCCGAGCGCGCCAACAACGCCAAGTCGGATTTCCTGGCCATGATGAGCCACGAGCTACGCACGCCCATGAACGGCGTGCTGGGCATGTTGCAGTTGCTGGAAACCACCGAAATGACCGAGGAGCAGACCGAGTATGCGGCGCTGGCCTCCGAGTCCACCGAGCATTTGCTCAAGGTCATCAACGATATCCTCGACTTCTCGCGGATCGAACGCGCCGCCCTGGAGCTGGAGCATATTGCGTTCAACCTGGCGGACCTGATCAACAGCTGCGCCCAGGCCTTCCAGCACAGCGCCCAGCAGCGCGGGTTGGCGCTGACGCTGTCGATCCCGCAAGGAATGGACGCCCTGCGCGTGCAGGGTGACCCGACGCGTATCCGCCAGATCCTGGTGAACCTGATCGGCAACGCGTTGAAGTTCACCGAGCACGGCAGTGTCAACGTCGAACCGCAGTGGCAGACCCTCGACCATGAACTGCTGTGGTTCACCTGCACCGTGCGCGACAGCGGCATTGGTATATCCGCCGAGCGCCTGGAATTGATGTTCGATGCGTTCCAGCAGGCGGACAGTTCCATTTCAAGACGTTACGGCGGCACCGGACTGGGCCTGCCCATCGCCCGCACCCTGGCCGAGCGCATGGGCGGCACCCTGCGCGCCCAGAGCGAAGAGGGTCGCGGCTCGGTGTTCACCCTGGAAATTCCCCTGGCCATTGACCAGCACAGCGTACCGAGCATCGCCAGCGACGCCGACGGCAAAGCCGGCGCGGGCAATGGCCGCCATGTATTGCTGGTGGAAGACAACCCAGTCAACCGCACCGTGGTCGAAGCCATGCTGCGCAGCCTGGGCTTTGAAGTGAGCCTGGCCACCGACGGTGCCGAGGCGATCCGCAGCGCCGAAAGCCTGATTTTCACGGCGATCCTGATGGATTGCCGGCTGCCGCTGATCGATGGCTACGAGGCCACTCGGCGGATTCGCCAGTTGCCGGGTTGCGCCGATCTGCCGATCATCGCCCTGACCGCCAATGCCTTACAGGGTGACCGTGAAGCCTGCCTTGAAGCAGGAATGAACGATTACCTGGCCAAGCCGTTCAAACGCACGGATTTGCAGCAAATCCTGCAGCGTTGGGTGCAATAGCGCCGCGCCATCAGCCAACTCTGACTGGCGTGAAAGGCGAAAGTGCGGCAGTCTTAGGCACCCGAACGAGCCCATAAACGGGCCCGGTTTAACATTTCAGTGAACAAGTGTACATTGAGTACCTTGCCGCTGTGACTTTCACTACAACGCAATAGTCTATGTGTAGGCTGCCGACATGAGGCATGAACGCTTCATTCGGTTCGGGAAGATTTGCCCTACCCTGCCGCATGGGATTATTGAGGAGCTCGCATGACCAAACAAAACGCCTTTACTCGGGAAGAACTGCTGCGCTGCAGTCGCGGTGAGCTGTTCGGCCCAGGTAACGCGCAACTGCCCGCCCCGAACATGCTGATGGTGGATCGCATCACCCATATCAGCGAAGAAGGTGGCAAGTACGGCAAAGGTGAATTGGTCGCCGAGCTGGATATCACCCCGGACCTCTGGTTCTTCGCCTGCCATTTCGAAGGTGACCCGGTGATGCCGGGCTGCCTGGGCCTCGACGCCATGTGGCAACTGGTCGGCTTCTACCTGGGCTGGCAAGGCCTGCCGGGTCGCGGTCGCGCCCTGGGTTCGGGTGAAGTGAAGTTCTTTGGCCAGGTCCTGCCGACCGCCAAGAAAGTCACCTACAACATTCAAATCAAGCGCGTCCTCAAGGGCAAGCTGAACCTGGCCATCGCCGACGGTTCGGTGACTGTCGACGGTCGCGAGATCTATACTGCCGAAGGCCTTCGGGTTGGCGTATTCACTTCCACTGACAACTTTTAAGGGTTATCCGCATGCGCCGCGTCGTTATCACTGGTCTGGGTATCGTTTCTTGCCTGGGCAATGACAAAGAGACCGTCACCGCTAACCTGCGTGCAAGTCGCCCTGGCATCCGCTTCAACCCGGAATATGCCGAAATGGGTCTGCGTAGCCAGGTTTCCGGCTCCATCGACCTGCCCCTCGAAGAGCTGATCGATCGCAAGATCTATCGCTTCGTCGGCCACGCTGCCGCCTACGCCTACCTGGCGATGAAAGACGCAATCGCCGACTCCGGCCTGAGCGACGACCAGGTATCGAACGTACGCACCGGCCTGATCGCCGGCTCCGGCGGCGCATCGACCCTCAACCAGATGGAAGCGCTGGACATCCTGCGCGAAAAAGGCGTGAAGCGCGTCGGCCCGTACCGCGTTACGCGGACCATGGGCAGCACCGTTTCGGCCTGCCTGGCGACACCGTTCGCGATCAAGGGTGTGAACTACTCGATCTCGTCGGCGTGCGCCACCAGCGCCCACTGCATCGGGACTGCCGTTGAGCAGATCCAGCTGGGCAAGCAGG
The DNA here is from genome assembly GCF_014268345.1 of Pseudomonas sp. SWRI18. Lineage (NCBI taxonomy): Bacteria > Pseudomonadati > Pseudomonadota > Gammaproteobacteria > Pseudomonadales > Pseudomonadaceae > Pseudomonas > Pseudomonas sp. SWRI18. The sequence goes on along the minus strand of NZ_JACCQQ010000019.1, from coordinate 125,308 downwards.
ACATCGTGTTCGCCGGCGGCGGTGAAGAAGAGCATTGGAGCCAATCGTTCCTGTTCGACGCCATGGGCGCGCTGTCTACCCAATACAACGAAACCCCGGAAAAGGCTTCCCGTGCCTACGACGCCAAGCGTGACGGTTTCGTCATCGCCGGCGGTGGCGGCATGGTGGTGGTCGAGGAGCTGGAGCACGCTCTGGCCCGTGGCGCCAAGATCTATGCCGAAATCGTCGGCTATGGCGCGACGTCCGACGGCTACGACATGGTTGCCCCAAGCGGTGAAGGCGCCATCCGTTGCATGCAGATGGCCATGTCCACCGTGGATACCCCGATCGACTACCTGAACACCCACGGCACTTCGACTCCGGTCGGCGACGCCAAGGAAATGGAAGGCGTACGCGCGGTATTCGGCGACAAGGCCCCGGCCATCAGCTCCACCAAGAGCCTGTCCGGTCACTCCCTGGGCGCCGCCGGCGTTCACGAAGCGATCTACTGCCTGCTGATGATGGAAGGCAACTTCATGGCCGGCTCGGCCAACATCGACGAGATTGATCCGGTCGTGGCCGATATGCCGATCCTGACCAAAACCGTTGAAAATGCCAAGATCGACACCGTGATGAGCAACAGCTTCGGCTTCGGTGGCACTAACGCCACCCTGGTGCTGAAACGCTGGCAGGGCAAGTAAGGCCTGTAGCTTGACCCATAAAAAGCCCCGACTGGTTCGGGGCTTTTTTGTGGGTGGCCGTTTTCCTGGATTTGACCCGAAACCTAAGTGTCCACGGAACCCAATGTGGGAGCGGGCTTGCTCGCGAAGGCGGTGTGTCAGTCACCGACTGCATCAACTGACACACCGCCTTCGCGAGCAAGCCCGCTCCCACATTTTGATCGTGTTCAACATAAAAATCTTCGGTTGATCTCAACGCGGCTTGGGCAGGATAGCCAGGAAGTTATCCCGCGCCACTTTGCGCGCAACGTCCTCAGGCAAGGCATCCAGGAATGGGTCAAAGCGGCGCATTTCCTTGCCCAGCTTGTTGAAACGCCCTACTACATCCGAGCCCAGCATGAACCGGTCGGGGAAGCGCTCCACCAGCTTGACCCAATCAGGCCGGGGCTGACCTGCGTCATCGAGCAGATACGGCGTGAGCATGCTCCAGGACAGGTCGATGTACAGGTTGGGATAAGCCTGCAGCATGCGGTTCAAGGTCGGCAGCAGAAAGTCCATCTGCACCTGATGGCGATGAATCTCCTTGCTGGTGCCGGCATGGGCCCAGATAAAGCGCGTGTGCGGATGGTTGCGCAGTGGCTCCTCCACTTCAGCCAGGTACAGCGGGTTACGCTCGCGCTTGGAGGTGATGTTGGAATGCAGCATCACCGGCAAATCATTCTCCGCCGCCAGATGATAGATGCGCGTCATGGCCTCGTTATTGGCGCGCGGGGTGTCGCCCGCCGTGAGGGCCGTAAGGTCATCATGACGCGTGAAGACTTCGCCGATGCCCTGCCACAGACCCGGGTTGAGGTCGAGCATGCGCTGGATATGCGCATCCGAGTTCTTGTCGTTGGGGTTGAAGCCCGACAGAAACGGATGAAAGTGCGCGCGCTGCTCAGGGGTCAGTTTGTTGACCGCCGCCGCGACGATCACGTCGGTGGCGCTGTACCAGTAGGCATCGGCGTCGTCACCGGCGTAGTAGCGCGGGCGCTTGGGTTCGTCTTCGTGCCATTTCTTCGCGACGGGAATGCCGGAAATCATCGCATGTTCGATGCGGTTGTCGGCCATCGCCTTGAGCAGCTTGTCCATGCCGGCCGTTTCCTGGAAGAAATCGACATAGTGCAGGTGCGCATCGCTGTAGGCATAGTCGCGAGCGTGCACGGCAAGGCTGCTGGCGGCAAGCAACAGGGCAAGGGTCAGGCGAGTCCAGGGCACGGTAAAACCTCGATAAGAGCTGATACGGGTAGACCTTGCGCGGCATGCCAGGGTTCATCCACGCGGAACATCGGAAGGCGCCTTCAGCCAATAGCGGCAACATCCTACCGAGCGGGTTATGCTCAGCCTCATCCAACCTGCTCAGACTGGGATGCACCATGCCCCCCTTCACCGTGATCCGTCCTCGCCCCGAAGATGTCGAAGGCCAACCTATCCTGCGCCCGCTGCCCTCGCGGACGTGCCGCAGCGTGGGGCCTTTTGTGTTCTTCGACCATATGCTGCCCACCCGCTATGCAGCGGGCGATGGCATGAACATCCGCCAGCATCCGCATATCGGGCTGAGCACCCTCACCTATCTGTTCGAAGGCGCCTTGCAGCACAAGGACAGCCTGGGCTCGGACCAGGTGGTGCAGGCCGGTGACGTCAGCTGGATGACCGCCGGCAGCGCGATTGCCCACGTCGAACGGACGCCCGACGCCCTCAAGGCCAGTGGTTTCAGCCTGCATGGCCTGCAAGTATGGCTGGCGTCACCCAGAGACCACGAGACAGGGCCGGGGCATTACAGCCATCACCCGGCCGCGAGCCTGCCGGTGAGTGACAATCTGGGCGTACGGATTCGCATGATCGCGGGCAGTGGGTTCTGCCTCAAATCGCCGGTGCCGGTGCTGTCGCCCACGTTGTATGCCGAAGTGCAGATGCAGACGGCCACCACGTTGCTGATCCCGGATGAGCATGAGGAACGCGCGGTGTATGTGCTGGAAGGTGAGGCGCAATTGGAGGGCCAGGCGTTGGAAGTCCACAGCCTGGTGGTGGTGCCGGCAGGGCAAGAGCTGACGCTGTTCGCCGAGAGTGATTGTCATCTGGTCATAGTCGGCGGCGCGCCGCTGGATGGGCCGCGGCGGATCAATTGGAATTTTGTGGCGAGTGATCCTGCGGTGATCGAGCAGGCCCGGCAGCGTTGGGCGGCGGGGGATTGGCCGACGGTGCCGGGTGAAACAGACAGAATTGAGTTGCCTGTCAGATAGCTATCGCAGGCAAGCCAGCTCCCACATATGGACCGCATTTCCCCTGTTGAAATGCGGACAAAATGTGGGAGCGGGCTTGCTCGCGAAGAGGCCGGAACAGGCGCTGAAGAATCAGCCCTTGAACACTTCATCCAACAAGTTATGCATCGACCGGAAGGCCCGTTCAGCCGTCTTGGCGTCATACATCATCTTGCCCGGCACATTCGCATGCGGATCGGTAAACGAATGCACCGCGCCGCCATAGCTCAGCAATTGCCAATCCACACCGGCCGCGTTCATTTCATCTTCGAACGCCGGCAGCTGTTCCTTGGGCACCAACGGGTCGGACGCGCCATGCAGCACCAGCACTGAACCCTTGATGTTTTTGGCATCCGCCGGGTTCGGCGTGTCCAGGGTGCCGTGGAACGAAATAGCAGCCCTGACTGGCGCACCGGTACGCGCCAATTCCAGGGAGCAGCAACCGCCGAAACAAAAACCAAAGGTTGCCAGCTTCGACGTATCGACAGCCGCTTCGGCCTGGCCTTGCAGTTGTTCGAAGGCCGCCTGCATCCGCTTGTTCAGCAATGCGCGGTCGTTTTTCAACGGCATCATCGCAGCACCGGCTTCATCGCCATTCGACGGACGCACGCTTTGCCCGTACAGGTCGGCGATCAGCACCACGTAGCCTTTGCCGGCCACGCTCTTGGCGATGTCTTCAGCACCCGCACTCACCCCCATCCAGTTCGGCGCCATCAACAGGCCTGGCAACGGGCTTTTATGGCTGGCATCAAACGCCAGACGGCTTTCATAAGACTGGCCATCAATCTGATAGACCACGGAACGCACAGTGACTTGGCTCATCATTTACTCCAGTTGAGGTGCAGTAGAACGAAAAAACCCGCCGAAGCGGGTTTTTTCTACCACGGTGTTAAACCGACAGTTCAACCAACAGCTTGTTCAGTCGGCGCACATAAGCGGCCGGGTCCTTGAGGCTGTCGCCGGCAGCAAGTGCCGCCTGGTCGAAGAGGATGTGGGACAAGTCGCCAAAGCGCTCTTCGCTCTGCTCGCCGTCGAGTTTCTCGATCAGCGGGTGAGCCGGGTTGAATTCAAAGATCGGCTTGGAATCCGGCACCTTCTGCCCGCTGGCTTCGAGGATCTGGCGCATCTGCATGCCCAGGTCCTGTTCGCCGATGGCCAGGATCGCCGGGGAGTCGGTCAGGCGGTGGGAAACCCGCACTTCGCTGACCGCATCACCCAAGGATGCCTTGATTCGCTCAACCAGGCCTTCTTTGGACTTGGCGACTTCTTCGGCTTCTTTCTTCTCTTCCTCGGAGTCCAGGTTACCCAGGTCGAGGTCACCACGAGCCACGTCGACAAAGGACTTGCCGTCGAACTCGTTGAGGTAGCTCATCAGCCACTCATCGATACGGTCGGTCAGCAGCAGCACTTCGATGCCTTTCTTGCGGAAGACTTCCAGGTGCGGGCTGTTCTTGACCTGGGCGTAGGTTTCGCCGGTCAGGTAGTAGATCTTGTCCTGGCCTTCCTTGGCACGCGCCAGGTACTCGGCGAGCGACACAACCTGCTCGCCGTCGTCGCCTTGAGTCGAGGCAAAACGCAGCAGGCCGGCGATTTTTTCCTTGTTGGCAAAATCTTCCGCCGGGCCTTCTTTCATGACCTGGCCGAAGTTTTTCCAGAAGCCCTTGTATTGCTCAGGCTCGTTCTTCGCCAGTTTTTCCAGCATGTCGAGCACGCGCTTGGTCAGCGCCGACTTCATGGAGTCGATGATCGGGTCTTTCTGCAGGATCTCCCGCGATACGTTCAGCGACAGGTCGTTGGAGTCGACCACGCCCTTGATAAAGCGCAGGTACAGCGGCAGGAAGGATTCCGCCTGGTCCATCACGAACACACGCTGCACGTAGAGCTTGAGGCCTTTGGGCGCTTCACGCTGGTACAGGTCGAACGGCGCACGGGCCGGTACGTAGAGCAGCGAGCTGTATTCCAGCTTGCCTTCCACCTTGTTGTGGCTCCAGCTCAGCGGGTTTTCGTAGTCGTGACCGATGTGCTTGTAGAACTCCTGGTATTCCTCGTCCTTGATCTCGGTACGCGGACGCGTCCACAGGGCGCTGGCGCGGTTGACCACTTCCCATTCCTGGGCAGGGGCCTCTTCGCCTTCGGCGGCCGCTTGTTCTTTCGGCAGCTCGATCGGCAGCGCGATGTGGTCGGAGTACTTCTTGATGATGTTGCGCAGACGCCAGCCATCGGCGAATTCGTCTTCAGCGGACTTGAGGTGCAGCACGATGCGGGTACCACGTTCAGCCTTGTCGACCGTGGCGATTTCGAACTCGCCCTCACCCTTGGAGGCCCAGTGCACGCCTTCACTGGCGTCGAGGCCGGCACGCCGGGTGAACACTTCGACCTGATCGGCGACGATAAAGGCCGAATAGAAGCCCACGCCGAACTGACCGATAAGGTGCGAATCCTTCTTCTGATCGCCGGTGAGGTTCTTCATGAAATCGGCGGTGCCGGATTTGGCGATCGTGCCCAAATGGGTAATCGCGTCTTCGCGGCTCATGCCGATGCCGTTGTCTTCGATCGTGACGGTCTTGGCGTCTTTGTCGTAGCTCACGCGGATTTTCAGTTCGGCGCCACCTTCAAGCAGCTCAGGCTTGGACAGGGCTTCGAAACGTAATTTGTCGACAGCGTCAGAGGCGTTCGAGATCAATTCGCGAAGGAAAATTTCCTTGTTGGAATACAGCGAATGGATCATGAGGTGCAGCAGTTGCTTCACCTCGGTCTGGAAGCCCAGGGTTTCCTTTTGAGTTTCCACACTCATGGTCATCAAACTCCAATTGGATGGCAGTGGCCGCGCCCTTGAGGGTTGGCGGCGGGTTGTCATCAAAGTTGGGGGCTAAGACCAGGATTTCAAGGGCGGCTCGCTTCCTCGATTTTGAAATGCGCGCGAGCGGTAGCGATGGGCTCGGCCGCCGTGCTTTGCCACGCGGTAATCGCCACGTTTGCCACCCGCCGGCCCTGGCGCCATACCTGACATTTGGCGTAAGTATCGCGAAACTGGCCGGCGCGCAGGTAATCCAGGGAAAAATCGATGATTTTCGGAATCCCCGGCGCGCCGGTAAACACCAGCAAGTGCAACGCCGCTGACAGCTCCATGAAGCCTGCGATGACCCCGCCGTGCAGTGCCGGCAATATGGGGTTACCAATATTGTCCTTGTTGGCCGGCAGCCGAAACAGCAATTCGTCGCCAAGCCGCGTGCATTCGATGCCGATCAGCTTGGCGTAAGGGATCAGGCTGAGCAGCGCCTCATAATCGCCGCGCTCATGGGCCTGTTCCAATCGGGTCTTGAAGCGGTGCGTCATACCTGCTCTCCCTTGAGCGTGATGCCCAGCCCTTGTGTGCCCTTGAGGTGCTTGCCCATGCGCATGAACGTGCCCACCACCTGGGCAATGGGTTGTTGCGGGTCAGCCTGGTAGGCGAAACCGCGGGTGAAGATCACATCGGTGGTCACCCGGTAGCACTGGGCAAAACCGTACACGGGCTGGTGTGGCGCGGCGGGATGCATATAGTCGATGCGCAGGTCGAGGGTCGGGCACACCTCGAACTCCGGCAAGACACACAGGGTGGCCATGCCGCAGGCGGTGTCCATCAGCGAGGTCAGCGCGCCGCCGTGGATCACGCCGGAGCCGGGATCGCCCACCAGATGCGGTGCATAGGGCATGACCAGCGTCATGCCCTCCTCGCTCGCCTGGTAAACGGTAATACCCAGGACCTGACAGTGGCGCAAGGCGGATACAAAGCGCGTCGCACGCTCTAACAAGGGATTTTCGGTCATTCGATCCAGACTCTTATTGTGGGTTGATCCAAGGACTAGAGGCGCACAGCTGAAAGTTCCTTGGCGCGGGTGGTTTATATATCTGAACACTGGAAGGAACTAATACTGAACGGCCATGCTCGAAAGGCCAGTAGATATCTTCAATAAGGAGAAACACCCATGCGCAAGACTTTAGCTATTTCCATGATGTTGGCCGCTGCCCTCGGTCTCGCTGCCTGCGATAAGAAATCCGAAGACAAAGCCCAAGACGCTGCCTCGCATTCCGAGCAAGCTCAGAAAGATATGGCGAAGGCTCAGGATAAAGTGAACGACGCTGCGAAAGAAAACGCCGATGCTGCCAAAGCTCAGGCTGAATCGAACGAAGCCGCCGCAAAAGAAGCAGCACCTGCTACCCCTGCCACCGGTTCTTGAGACCGCGGCTTGAAATAGCTTAGCTGCAAAAAGAAAGCCCGCTTACATAGCGGGCTTTACTTTGTCCGGTTTTTTTATTTGTAAGGTTAATCAAGCCGCGTCTTTAACAGCTTCGGCCGGCGGTGTATCCGTCTGGGTATACACCATCACTTGCAGAACGTCGGAATGAAACTCCCGGCGATACAGCACCAACACCACCCCACTGCTCATCAACATGAACAACCAGGGGCTGACAAACCACGCCAGCATGGTCATGCCGAAGTAATAAGCGCGCAGGCCAAAGTTGAACTGGTTGGCGGCCATGGAAATCACCCGCGCCGCGCGCAGGGCAAACGCGTTGCGCTCCTGCTCCGACACGTGCCGCTCACCGACCATCGGTGCCGAGCCGACCAGCACCGCTGCGAAGTTGTACTGACGCATGCACCAGCTGAACGTGAAGAACGCATAGACGAATACCAGCGCCAGGCACAGCAGCTTGATTTCCGACATGCCCTGGGAGGCCTGCTGCACCATGGGGATGTCCGCCAACAGCGACACCGCGCGCTCCGAGGCGCCGAGCACGGTGAGAATGCCAGCCAGGATGATCAGGGTACTGGACGCGAAGAATGACGCATTGCGCTCCAGGTTGCCGATCACGCTGGCATCGGCGATGCGGTTGTCGCGCAGCAGCATGCGGCGCATCCAGTCCTGACGGTACAGATGCAACACGCTGGCCAGGCAGGCCGTGTCGCGGGCTTTCCAGATGGCGTAGCGGGTGTAGCCGCCCCAGCACAGGACGAACCAGAGTGCGGCGAGCAGGTGGATCTGATTGGCTTCGATGAACGACATGCGGGTCCTGTTACACAAAAAATTGAGCGGCGGGCGCGGTCCAAATGTGGGAGCGGGCTTGCTCGCGAAAGCGGTGGTTCAGTCAACATCTTTGGCAACTGATACACCGCTTTCGCGAGCAAGCCCGCTCCCACATTCACCGCGTTCCAACTTTAGAAGGTCGCTGTCTCATAAGCATAAAAAATGCCCCGTATCGATTGATACGGGGCATTTCAGTACTGCGCGAATATGGGTTATGCGATCGCTTCGCTGCGCTTGCCCAGCATGCGATCAACCACCACCGCCACGACCAACACCATCACCGATGGTACCAGCCACGCCAGGCCCTGCTCGCTCAGCGGCAAATTCGCCAACTGCGATGGCATCCAGCCGGCCAAACCCGCGCCCTTAAGCGCATCGATGCAACCAAAGATGAACGACACCAGCATCACCGGCCCCACTATGCGGCCCTGCTCGTGCCAGAAGTCTTTGCAGAAGCTCAGCGCCACCAGCACGATGCAGGGCGGGTAGATCGCGGTCAGTACCGGGATCGAGAAGGCAATCAATTTGGTCAGGCCCAGGTTCGACACGAACAGCGAGAACAACGCCAGGATCACCACCAGGGTCTTGTAGGACAACGGCAGGACTCGGCTGAAATACTCGGCGCAGGCGCAGGTCAGGCCCACGGCGGTGACCAGGCAGGCCAGGGAGATCAGCACCGCCAGGAAGCCGCTGCCCAGGGAGCCGAAGGTATGTTGCACATAGGCGTGCAATACCGCGGCGCCATTGGCGGCACCGGCGGCGACTTCATGGCTGCCCGAGCCCAGGCGGAACAGGCTGATGTACACCAGGGCCAGGCCCACGCCGGCGATCAGGCCGGCAATGATGGCGTAGCGGGTGATCAGCTTCGGCGACTCGACACCACGGGAACGAATGGCGTTGACGATCACGATGCCGAACACCAGGGCGCCCAGGGTATCCATGGTCAGGTAGCCATTGATGAAACCCTGGGAAAACGGCGCAGCCACGTATTCCGGGGTGGCGACCCCCACGTCGCCGACCGGCAAGGCAAACGCGGCGATGCCGAGGATGGCCAGGGCGATGATCTTCAGCGGCGCAAGGAAGCGACCTACCGTGTCCAGCAGTCGACCGGGGTACAGGGAAACAAAAAACACTACCAGGAAGTACACCGAGCTGTAGAGAAACAGCGCCAGCGGGCTTTCGCCGGTCAGCGGCGCCAGGCCCACTTCGAAGGATACGGTTGCGGTACGCGGGGTGGCGAACAGCGGGCCTACCGCCAGGTACGCCGCCGCTGCCAGCAGGCCACCGGCGATCTTGCCGATCGGGCTGCTCAACGCGTCCATGCCGCCACCGACCTTGGCCAGGGCAATCACAGTAACCACCGGCAAACCCACGGCGGTGATCAGGAAGCCCAGCGCCGCCATCCAGACGTGCGGCCCGGACTGCAAACCAACGATAGGCGGAAAGATGATGTTGCCAGCGCCCACGAACAGGGCAAACGTCATGAAGCCAAGCGCCAGGATATCCTGGCTTTTCAACACTTTCATTTAAGGAAATACCACACTACTGAATCGGAATTTAGAGGGGGATTCCCTATGGATGAGGGAAATACTGCCGGCCCTTATGGGAGCCAACGGGTCCAGCGCGCCGCTTCCTTTTGGGAGGCGGACGCATAAAGAGGCGGCTAGGTTACCGAATCAGGCTGACAAACGCACTGTTGCGGGGCGGACTGTCCGATAAGCGACACTTCAATGTCGCATTCGTATATCTAAATGCTGGAATACAATCGAATGTGGGAGCGGCGGTGCGACGATTCGACTTGCTCGCGAAAGCGGTGTTTCAGTACCTGATTGGCTAGCTGATACACCGCTTTCGCGAGCAAGCCCGCTCCCACATTTTGATCTGCGCCAGCCGCGAATTCAGCTGTGCCAGAACGCACAAAGGCCACCCGAAGGTGGCCTTTGTGTGGATGAAGCGTCAGCTAAGCGCGAAGCTTACTTGACAGCCCAGCCAGTCAGCTCGGACAAAGCCTTGCCGATGTCTGCCAGCGAACGCACGGTTTTAACGCCTGCGTCTTCCAGGGCAGCAAACTTCTCGTCTGCAGTACCCTTGCCACCGGAGATGATTGCGCCCGCATGGCCCATGCGCTTGCCCGCAGGGGCAGTCACACCAGCGATGTAGGAAACAACCGGCTTGGTCACGTGTGCCTTGATGTAGGCAGCCGCTTCTTCTTCAGCCGAACCGCCGATCTCACCGATCATCACGATCGCTTCGGTCTTCGGGTCTTCCTGGAACAGCTTCAGGATGTCGATGAAGTTGGAGCCCGGGATCGGGTCACCGCCGATGCCGACGCAAGTCGACTGACCGAAACCGGCGTCAGTGGTCTGCTTCACAGCTTCGTAGGTCAGGGTGCCGGAACGGGAAACGATACCGACTTTGCCTGGCAAGTGAATGTGACCCGGCATGATGCCGATCTTGCATTCGCCTGGAGTGATCACGCCTGGGCAGTTAGGGCCGATCAGGACTACGCCCAGCTCGTCGCACTTCACTTTAGCGTCCAGCATGTCCAGGGTAGGAATGCCTTCGGTGATGCAGACGATCAGCTTGATGCCGCCGAATGCCGCTTCCAGGATGGAGTCTTTGCAGAAAGGTGCTGGAACGTAGATCACGCTGGCGGTGGCGCCAGTTTTTTCTACAGCATCTTTCACGGTATTGAACACGGGCAGGCCCAGGTGCTCGGTGCCGCCTTTACCAGGCGTTACGCCGCCCACCATCTTGGTGCCGTATTCGATGGCTTGCTGGGTGTGGAAACTACCTTGCGAACCGGTAATACCCTGGCAGATAACTTTGGTGTCTTTATTGATCAGGACGCTCATTATTTGCCCTCCGCAGCTTTGACAACTTGTTGAGCAGCGTCGGTCAGGCTGGTAGCCGCGATGATGTTCAAACCGCTTTCTGCCAGTACTTTAGCGCCCAGTTCAGCGTTGTTGCCTTCAAGGCGAACAACAACCGGGATTTTAACGCCGACTTCTTTCACTGCACCGATGATGCCTTCGGCAATCATGTCGCAACGAACGATGCCGCCGAAGATGTTGACCAGTACTGCGGCGACGTTGGAGTCGGACAGGATGATCTTAAACGCTTCGGTAACGCGTTCCTTGGTAGCACCGCCGCCTACGTCGAGGAAGTTGGCTGGCTTGCCGCCATGCAGGTTGACGATGTCCATGGTACCCATGGCCAGGCCGGCACCGTTGACCATGCAACCGATGTTGCCTTCCAGGGCCACGTAGTTCAGTTCGAACTTGGCGGCGTGCGCTTCGCGCGGATCGTCTTGCGACGGATCGTGGAAAGTCTTCAGCTTAGGCTGACGGTACATGGCGTTGGCGTCGATGTTGATCTTGGCGTCCAGGCAGTGCAGATCGCCATCAGCCTTGATCACCAGCGGGTTCACTTCCAGCAGGGCCAGATCGTGATCCTGGAACAGCTTGGCCAGACCGACGAAGATCTTGGCGAACTGGGCAACTTGCTTGCCTTCCAGACCCAGTTGGAAAGCCAGCTCGCGACCCTGGAATGGCTGTGCGCCAACCAATGGATCGATAGTGGCCTTCAGAATTTTTTCTGGGGTTTCTTCGGCGATCTTTTCAATGTCCACGCCACCTTCGGTGGAAGCCATGAACACGATGCGACGGCTCGAACGGTCAACGACAGCGCCCAGGTACAGCTCTTTAGCGATATCAGTGCACGATTCAACCAGGATCTTGGTGACTGGCTGGCCATTGGCATCAGTCTGGTAAGTCACCAGACGCTTGCCCAGCCACTGCTGTGCGAAGGCTTTGGCGTCTTCTTTGCTGCGAACCAGCTTGACGCCGCCCGCTTTACCGCGACCACCAGCGTGGACCTGGGCTTTGACGACCCACTCGGTGCCGCCGATCTTGTCGCAGGCTTCTGCTGCTGCTTCCGGGGTGTCTACTGCGTAGCCCTTGGAAACTGGCAGGCCGTATTCAGCGAACAGCTGCTTACCCTGATACTCGTGAAGATTCATGCTTTTTACCGTCTTCGTTAGGTACTGCGCATTCGGCGCTGCGCTCATTATGAGTGCCGCGCCACCTGTGACTGCTGCTTGCGCAACTTGCGGGGCTTATGGCCCGTAAAGCTGCGCAAGGCTGCGTCCAGCGGATATTCCGCGGTGAGTCTTGCGCGCAAGGCTCACGACGGGCAACTCCGCCGTGGTTTCTTATTATCTCGCTTAGCGCTTCTTGCGGTTGGCGATGTGGATGGCGCCGCCATTCACGGCCAACGCTGCTTCGTGCAACGCTTCGGACAGGGTCGGATGGGAGAAGACCATCATGCCCAGGTCCTCGGCACTGGTGCCGAACTCCATACCGATCGCGCCTTGCTGTACCAGTTCCGCAGCGCTTGGGCCAATCACGTGGACGCCCAATACGCGGTCAGTCTTGGCATCAGCGATGACTTTGACAAAACCACCGGTGTCGTTGGCTGCCATGGCACGGCCAGAAGCGGCAAACGGGAAGGTGCCGACGTTAACTTCAACGCCTTCAGCTTTCAACTGCTGTTCGTTCTTGCCGACCCATGCAATTTCCGGGTGGGTATAGATGACCGATGGGATCAGGTCGTAGTTCATCTGGGTTTTGTGGCCCTTGATGCGCTCGACGACCATGATGCCTTCTTCGGACGCCTTGTGCGCCAGCATCATGCCGCGAACCACGTCGCCGATGGCGTACACGCCCGGTACGGTGGTAGCGCATTGATCATCAACGTGGATGAAGCCACGCTCGTCAATGTTCACGCCACTGTCGGCGGCCAGCAGGTCGGTGGTCACCGGACGGCGACCCACGGCTACGATCAGCTTGTCGAACGTGATGGTCTGCTCGCCGTCTTTGTCGGTGTAGGTCACGACCACTTCTTCGCCGTTGACCTTGGAACCGGTAACGCGGGCACCCAGCTTGATGTCCAGACCTTGTTTGGTCAGGGTCTTGTAGGCTTCCTTGGACACTGCGGTGTCGGCAGCCAGCAGGAACGTGTCCAGGGCTTCCAGCACGGTCACTTCGGAACCCAGGCGGGACCATACCGAACCCAGCTCCAGGCCGATCACGCCGGCGCCGATCACGCCCAGACGCTTAGGCACTGCCTGGAATTCCAGGGCGCCGGTCGAATCGACGATCACGTTCTGGTCAACAGGAGCAGGCGGAATGTCGATTGGGCGCGAGCCTGGGGCCAGGATCACGTTTTCGGCTTCGATGACTTCCACCGAACCGTCCGGCTTGGTGATTTCAACTTTCTTGCCGGCCAGCAGCTTGCCGTGGCCTTGCAGGGAAGTGACGCCGTTGGCCTTGAACAAGGTCGCAACGCCGGAGGTCAGGCCTTTGACAATGTTGGCTTTACGGCCAACCATCGCAGGTACGTCCATGGTCACGCCGGCATGGTTGATGCCGTGAATCGCGAAACCATCCTGGGCTTCGTGGAATTTCCAGGAGCTGTCCAGCAGCGCCTTGGAAGGAATGCAGCCAACGTTCAGGCAAGTACCGCCCAGCGCCAGTTTGCCTTCCTTGTCGGTGTATTTTTCGATGCAAGCAGTCGAGAGGCCCAGTTGTGCGGCCTTGATAGCGGCAACGTAGCCGCCAGGGCCTGCACCAATCACTACAACGTCAAATTTCTGTGTCATGAAAATAGATCCTCTATTCAGCGACAAGCTTCAAGCGTCAAGCTGCGAGCCAAGCTGATTTTCCTTACAGCTTGCAGCTCGCAGCATGAAGCTGCTTTATCAGATGTCCAGCAGCAGACGAGCCGGGTCTTCCAGCAGATTCTTGATGGTCACCAGGAAAGTCACGGCTTCTTTACCGTCGATCAGGCGGTGATCGTAAGACAGCGCCAGGTACATCATCGGGCGGATCACGACCTGGCCGTTGATGGCCATCGGACGCTGGATGATGTTGTGCATGCCCAGGATTGCGGCTTGTGGCGGGTTGACGATCGGGGTCGACATCATCGACCCGAAGGTACCACCGTTGGTGATGGTGAAGGTACCACCGGTCATCTCATCGATGGTCAGTTTGCCGTCACGGGCTTTCTTGCCGAAGCCGGCGATGCCGCCTTCGATTTCAGCCAGGCTCATCAGTTCGGCATTACGCAGTACCGGAACCACCAGGCCACGGTCGCTGGAGACGGCAACGCCGATATCAGCGTAGCCATGGTAAACGATGTCGGTGCCATCGATGGAAGCGTTGACCGCCGGGTAGCGCTTCAGCGCTTCGGTAGCCGCCTTCACGAAGAAGGACATGAAGCCCAGGCGCACGCCGTTGTGGGACTTCTCGAACAGGTCCTTGTACTTCGAGCGCAGGGCCATGACTTCGGTCATGTCGACTTCGTTGAAGGTGGTCAGCATCGCCATGTTCGACTGTGCTTCAACCAGACGCTTGGCCACGGTGGCCCGTACGCGGGTCATCGGCACGCGCTTCTCGGTGCGGTCGCCGGCAGCGAACACAGGCGCGGCGGCAGCCGGTGCAGCCGCCTTGACGGGCGCGGCGGCCGGGGCGTTTTTCTTGGCTTCAACAGCGGCAACCACGTCTTCCTTGGTCACGCGGCCATCTTTGCCGGTGCCTTTGATGGACGCCAGGTTGATGCCGTTCTCGTCAGCCAGCTGGCGAGCAGCCGGTGCAGCGATCGGGTCTTCGCCACCCGCGGCCGGAGCGGCGGCTGGAGCCGAAGCGGCAGCCGGTGCGGCGGCGGCAGGCGCAGCAGCAGCGCTGCCCTCTTCGATCGAGCCCAGCACCTGGTTCGACAGAACGGTCGCGCCCTCTTCGGCAACGATTGCGCCCAGCACGCCGTCAGCTTCGGCCAATACTTCCAGCACGACCTTGTCGGTCTCGATGTCGACGATCAGGTCGTCACGCTTGACGGCCTCGCCTGGTTTCTTGTGCCAGGTGGCAACGGTGCCATCGGCAACCGATTCCGGGAATGACGGGGCTTTGATTTCGATAGCCATTATCTGTGGGTCCTTAAAATTCGGTTTCAGTCAGCGCGAAGGCGTTAAACAGTGAAGGCATCTTGCAGCAGTTTTTCCTGCTGTTCGGCGTGCATCGACGCATAACCACAGGCAGGTGCAGCAGAAGCATCACGACCGGCGTACTCCAGGCCCAGGGCCTTGTTATGGTTGCCGATGCTGCGACGCAAATGATGCTGGCTGCTGTACCACGCGCCCTGGTTCATCGGTTCTTCCTGGCACCACACCACGTTGGTGAGGTTGGTGTAAGGCGCGATGGCCTCCATCAGGTCGTCTTCCGGGAACGGGTAAAGCTGCTCGATACGCACAATGGCGATGTCTTCGCGGCCTTCGGCACGGCGTTTTTCCAGCAAGTCGTAGTAAACCTTGCCGCTGCACAGGACCAGGCGAGTCACCTTGGCCGCGTCCAGCGTGTCGATTTCCGGAATAACGGTCTGGAACGAACCATCCGCCAGGTCTTCCAGGGTCGAGACCGCCAGTTTATGCCGCAGCAGCGACTTCGGTGTCAGCACGACCAGCGGCTTGCGCAGCGGGCGGATCACCTGGCGACGCAGCAAGTGGTAGATCTGCGCCGGGGTCGTCGGCACGCACACCTGGATGTTGTGCTCGGCGCACAGCTGCAGGTAACGCTCCAGACGGGCCGAGGAGTGCTCGGGACCCTGGCCTTCATAACCGTGTGGCAGCAGCATGGTCAAACCGCACAGGCGGCCCCACTTGTGCTCGCCGCTGGTGATGAACTGGTCGATCACCACCTGGGCACCGTTGGCGAAGTCGCCGAACTGGGCTTCCCAGATCACCAGCGCCTGAGGCGTGGTGGTCGAGTAGCCATATTCGAACGCCAGTACGGCTTCTTCGGACAGGAACGAATCGTACAGGTCGAAACGCGGCTGGCCTGCGTACAGGTTCTGCAACGGGATGTAGGTGCCCGCGTCTTTCTGGTTGTGCAGCACGGCATGGCGGTGCGAGAACGTACCGCGGCCGATGTCCTGGCCGGTCATGCGGATCGGGTGACCTTCGAACGCCAGGGTTGCGTACGCCATGGTTTCGGCGTAACCCCAGTTGATCGGCAGGCCGCCGGCTTGCATCTTCTGACGATCTTCGTAGATTTTCGAGACCTGGCGCTGAACCACGAAGCCTTCCGGAATTTCCAGCAGCTTGGCGGACAATTCCTGCAAGGTCTTCAGATCGAAGGTCGTATCGTGACGCGCAGTCCAGGCATGGCCCAGGTACGGACGCCAGTCGACGAACAGCTCTTTGTTCGGCTCTTTAACCAGGCTTTTTACAACATGCAGACCATTGTCCAGCGCGTTGCGGTATTCATCGATCTTGGCCTGAACACGCGCCTCATCAACAATGCCGGCCTTGGTCAAGCTTTCGGCATACAGCTCACGGGTGGTGCGTTGCTTGGCGATCTGCTGGTACATCAACGGCTGGGTGCCGCTTGGTTCGTCGGCTTCGTTGTGACCGCGACGGCGGTAGCACACCAGATCGATCACCACGTCACGCTTGAACTGCATGCGGTAGTCGATAGCCAGTTGGGTCACGAACAGCACGGCTTCCGGATCATCACCATTCACATGGAGGATCGGCGCCTGGATCATCTTGGCAACGTCGGTAGCGTACTCGGTGGAACGCGCGTCCAGCGGGTTGCTGATGGTGAAGCCAACCTGGTTGTTGATCACGATGTGAACGGTACCGCCCGTCTTGAAGCCGCGGGTCTGCGACATCTGGAAGGTTTCCAGGACCACGCCTTGACCGGCGAATGCCGCGTCACCGTGGATGGAAATCGGCAGGACCTTTTCACCGGTGGTGTCATTGCGACGATCCTGGCGAGCACGGACCGAACCCTCGACCACTGGAGAAACGATTTCCAGGTGGGATGGGTTGAAGGCCATGGCCAGGTGAACTTCACCGCCGGTGGTCATCACGTTGGACGAGAAGCCCTGGTGGTATTTAACGTCACCGGAACCCAGTTCGACCTTCTTCTTGCCTTCGAACTCGTCGAACAGATCGCGCGGGTTCTTGCCGAAGGTGTTGACCAACACGTTCAGGCGACCCCGGTGGGCCATGCCGATCACGACTTCCTTGGTGCCGTACGAACCGGAACGCTGGATCATCTCGTCGAGCATCGGGATCAGGCTTTCGCCGCCTTCCAGGCCGAAACGCTTGGTGCCCGGGTATTTGGTACCCAGGTATTTTTCCAGGCCCTCGGCCGCGGTGACGCGCTCAAGCAGGTGGCCGCGGACGTCGGCGGACAGCACCGGACGGCCACGCACACCTTCCAGGCGATGCTGGAACCAGTGGCGCTGCTCGGAGTCGGTGATGTGCGTGAACTCAGCGCCGATGGTGCGGCAATATGTCTGCTGCAACGCTTCGTGAATTTCGCGTAGGCTCGCTTCCTCTTTGCCGATGAACAGGTCGCCGGCACGGAAGGTCGTATCAAGATCGGCATTGGTCAAGCCGTAATGATTGATCGACAGGTCAGCCGGCGCAGGACGCTGCCAGAGCCCCAGCGGGTCAAGCTGGGCCGCCTGGTGGCCACGCATCCGGTAGGCCTGGATCAGTCGCAATACTTCAACTTGCTTCTTCTCGTGCTCACTGCTCACGCTACCGGCGGAAACCGGTTGGGCGCGGCGCTGGTTCTTTGCCAGCAGCACAAACTGATCGCGAATCGTTGCGTGCGATACATCGGTGGCAGCGTTGCCGTCTGAAGACAACGTCTGAAATTTGGTGCGCCATTCTTCTGGCACAGCGTTAGGGTCGTGCAGGTAGAGCTCATAAAGCTCTTCCACATAGGCAGCGTTACCACCTGAAAGATAGCCGCTGTTCCACATGCGCTGCATCACGCTTTCTTGCATGCTTGGTCACCCTCGATTTGGGGACACCACCGGCGAAAACACCGAGTTTGCTTGCAAAAGGCCAAGTGCAGCGACCAAAACAAGCCACTTAGGATCACGCTGATAGTTCGGGTACCAACCCGAATGCCCCTGCTTGTCTCATTTCTTCAAAATAAGAGCCGCGGCTTTGTAAGTCGCTGCTCAAGTTAAAACTACGGCGCCGGTTGAAGCCTGCGCCGCAGCATTTACGGGCACAACGGTCCTGCCTTTACTACAACGCCGGTTACACGCCGCTCTGCAGCAGCATGTTACGGATGTGACCAATGGCCTTAGTCGGGTTCAGGCCTTTGGGACATACGTTGACGCAGTTCATGATCCCGCGGCAGCGGAATACGCTGAACGGGTCATCCAGCGAAGCCAGACGCTCGGACGTCTTGGTGTCACGGCTGTCTGCCAGGAAGCGGTACGCTTGCAGCAGGGCAGCCGGGCCCAGGAACTTGTCCGGGTTCCACCAGAAGGACGGGCAGGAGGTCGAGCAGCAAGCGCACAGGATGCACTCGTACAGACCGTCGAGCTTCTCGCGCTCTTCCGGGGATTGCAGACGCTCGATGGCCGGAGCCGGCGTGTCGTTCTGCAGGAACGGCTTAACCTTCTCGTATTGCTTGTAGAAGATGCTCATATCGACGACCAGGTCACGGATAACCGGCAAACCTGGCAGAGGACGAACGATCAGCTTGTTACCCTTGACCACGGCGGACAGCGGAGTGATGCACGCCAGGCCGTTTTTGCCGTTGATGTTCATGCCGTCGGAACCGCACACACCTTCACGGCAAGAGCGACGATAGGAGAAACCTTCGTCCTGCTCTTTGATCAGTGCCAATACATCCAGCACCATCAGGTCTTTACCACCGGTATCGACCTGGAACTCCTGCATGAACGGCGCAGCGTCCTGATCAGGGTTGTAGCGATAAACACTGACTTTCAACATGGCAGCCACCCTTAGTAAGTCCGAATCTTCGGTTCAAACGTCGGCACCGTCTTCGGCGAGAAGTTCACGGCACGCTTGGTCACGCGCTTGTCACCCGGGAAGTACAGGGTGTGGCACAACCAGTTCTCGTCGTCGCGGTCTTCAAAGTCTTCACGGGCGTGAGCACCACGGGATTCTTTACGAACCTCGGCGGCGATGGCCGTCGCTTCAGCCACTTCCAGCAGGTTTTGCAGCTCAAGGGCTTCGATACGAGCGGTGTTGAACGCCTGGCTCTTATCGTTGATCTTGACGTTGGCGATGCGCGCGCGCAGATCGGCCAACTGGGCGATACCCTTTTGCATGTATTCGCCGGTACGGAACACACCGAAGTAGTTCTGCATGCAGCTTTGCAGCTCGCGACGCAGGGTGGCCACGTCTTCGCCATCCGTGCGCTCGTTCAGAGCATTCAGACGCGCCAGGGCGGTTTCGATGTTGGCGTCGGTCGCGTCATCGTATTCGATGCCGTCGGTCAGCGCCTTTTCCAGGTGCAGGCCGGCAGCGCGGCCGAATACCACCAGGTCGAGCAGCGAGTTGCCGCCCAGGCGGTTGGCACCGTGTACCGATACGCACGCCACTTCGCCAACGGCGAACAGACCGTGGATGATCTCGTCCACGCCTTCGGCGTTCTGGGTGATCGCCTGGCCGTGAATGTTGGTCGGCACGCCGCCCATCATATAGTGGCAAGTCGGAACAACCGGAACCGGAGCAACCACCGGGTCAACGTGTGCGAAGGTCTTGGACAGCTCGCAGATGCCAGGCAGACGGCTGTGCAGCACTTCTTCGCCCAAGTGATCGAGCTTGAGCAGTACGTGGTCGCCGTTCGGGCCGCAACCGTTGCCGGCGATGATTTCCTTGACCATCGAACGGGCAACCACGTCGCGACCGGCCAAGTCTTTCGCGTTCGGAGCGTAACGCTCCATGAAACGCTCGCCGTGCTTGTTGATCAGGTAACCACCTTCACCACGGCAACCTTCTGTAACCAGTACACCGGCGCCGGCGATGCCGGTCGGGTGGAACTGCCACATTTCGATGTCTTGTACCGGCACGCCGGCACGCAGCGCCATGCCAACGCCGTCGCCGGTGTTGATCAGGGCGTTGGTGGTCGACGCGTAGATACGGCCTGCACCGCCCGTCGCCAGCACGGTAGCCTTGGCGCGGATGTAGGTGGTTTCACCGGTTTCGATGCAGATGGCAATCACGCCGACGAACTCGCCCTTGCCGTTCTTTACCAGATCGACAGCGTAGTACTCGTTCAGGAACGTGGTGCCGGCTTTCAGGTTGCCCTGGTAAAGCGTGTGCAGCAGCGCGTGGCCGGTACGGTCGGATGCGGCGCAGGTACGGGCAGCCTGCCCGCCTTTACCGTAGTCCTTCGACTGACCGCCGAATGGACGCTGGTAGATACGGCCTTGCTCGGTACGGGAGAACGGCAGACCCATGTGATCCAGCTCGAACACCGCGGCCGGGCCTTCCTGACACATGTATTCGATAGCGTCCTGGTCACCGATGTAGTCGGAACCCTTGACGGTATCGTACATGTGCCAGCGCCAGTCATCGTTCGGGTCGGCGGAGGCGATGGCGCAGGTGATGCCACCCTGGGCCGATACGGTGTGGGAACGGGTCGGGAACACCTTGGTGATCACGGCGGTCTTGTGACCGCCCTGGGCCAGCTGCAGCGCAGCGCGCATGCCGGCCCCGCCGCCACCAATAATGATGGCGTCGAATGAAATAGTTGGAATGTTAGCCATGAATCAGATACCCCAAAGAATCTGCACACCCCAGACGAAGTAAGCGAACATCGCGATGCCGCATACTGCCTGGAAGAGGAAACGGACTGCGGTCGCGGACTTGCCCAGCGCCATCGGCGTCAGGTAGTCGGTCGCGATGGTCCACATGCCGACCCAGGCGTGAGCGCCCAGGGCTACAAGGGCCAGCAGGCTGAAGATTCGCATCGCATTGTGGGCGAACAGGCCGTGCCATTGCTCAAAGCCGATGCCCGGGTTTGCGACGAGGTATCCGATCAGGAAAATGAAATAAGCCGCGAGAACGACCGCAGACACACGCTGTGCCATCCAGTCATAGAGGCCCGAACGCGACAGATTCGTAACGCTGGTTACCATATCCAAACTCCTGCCAGAACGATCAGCACCACGGAAATGGCGATGATGATTTTCGAGCCCAGGCGGCCGCCTTCCAGCGTCTCACCGATGCCCATGTCCATGATCAAGTGGCGCACGCCGGCTACCAGGTGATACAGCAGAGCGGACAGGAGGCCCCATGCTACGAACTTGGCCAGCGGGCTGGTCAAGTATGCCTTCACCTCGGCAAAACCTTCCTCGGAACCCAGGGATTTGCTCAATGCATAAAGCATGATGCCCAGGCCCAGGAACAGGATGATGCCGGAAACACGGTGCAGGAACGACGTAACGCCGGTGATGGGGAGTTTGATGGTCCTTAGGTCTAGGTTTACAGGTCGTTGGCTATTCACGGCTTTTTTTTCACACTTAAGAGCCCCTAACAATCAGGGCAAAGTTGTCGGGGAGTGCACTGGTCAGGTAAGCACCACCCAGGGAGTGCGACCCCCAATGAAAGCAAGCCCAAGAGCCCTTGGCGGTCGGTGGCCGAGTATAGACAGTTAGGTTACTAATGACAACGCGCGCTCCTCACCCTAATAGCGGATTGCGCTGGGGGGATAAAAGGCGTAAACGGCGTTCAATTTCGACGAAATAGTAGGGTTAAAGCCTTCTGGGGCAAGACTTTAGGCAAATTGACATCTGAATTTATCTCACTATAGTGGTGCGGGCCCTGCGTGGGGGGCTGTCTGATGATTTGAAGCATAAATAGGAGGCCACATGGCTGACAAAAAAGCGCAGTTGATCATCGAGGGCGCAGCCCCCGTCGAGCTGCCCATTTTAACCGGCACCGTTGGTCCCGATGTTATCGACGTACGGGGCCTGACGGCCACGGGCCGTTTCACTTTCGACCCAGGCTTCATGTCGACCGCCTCTTGCGAGTCGAAGATCACCTATATCGATGGCGACAATGGCATTCTGCTTCACCGCGGCTACCCGATCGAGCAACTCGCCGAACAGTCGGACTACCTGGAAACCTGCTACCTGCTGCTAAATGGCGAATTGCCAACAGCCGAGCAGAAGGCCCAGTTCGTCAGCACCGTGAAGAACCACACCATGGTTCACGAGCAGTTGAAGACCTTCTTCAACGGCTTCCGTCGCGACGCCCACCCGATGGCCGTCATGTGCGGCGTAGTCGGCGCCCTGTCGGCCTTCTATCACGACTCCCTCGACATCAATAACCCGCAGCATCGCGAAATTTCCGCGATCCGCCTGGTTGCCAAGATGCCGACCCTGGCCGCAATGGTTTACAAGTACTCCATGGGCCAACCCATGATGTACCCGCGCAACGACCTGACGTACGCGGAAAACTTCCTGCACATGATGTTCAACACGCCGTGCGAGATCAAACCGATCAGCCCGGTGCTCGCCAAGGCCATGGACCGGATCTTCATCCTCCACGCCGACCACGAGCAGAACGCCTCCACCTCTACCGTGCGTCTGGCGGGCTCTTCGGGTGCCAACCCGTTCGCCTGTATCGCCGCCGGCATCGCCGCACTGTGGGGCCCTGCCCACGGCGGTGCGAACGAAGCCGTATTGACCATGCTCGATGAAATTGGCGATGTCTCCAACATCGACACGTTCATCGCCAAGGCCAAGGACAAGAACGATCCGTTCAAGTTGATGGGCTTCGGCCACCGGGTCTACAAGAACCGCGACCCGCGCGCCACCGTCATGAAGCAGACCTGCGACGAAGTGTTGAAGGAACTGGGTATCAAAAACGATCCGCAACTCGAACTGGCCATGCGCCTGGAAGAGATCGCCCTGACCGACCCGTACTTCATCGAACGCTCGCTGTACCCGAACGTCGACTTCTACTCGGGGATCATCCTCAAGGCGATCGGCATTCCAACCAGCATGTTCACCGTGATCTTCGCACTGGCGCGGACCGTTGGCTGGATCTCCCACTGGAAAGAAATGCTCTCCAGCCCGTACAAGATTGGCCGCCCGCGCCAGCTGTACACCGGCTACGAGTCGCGTGACATTACCAAGCTGGAAGATCGCAAGTAAGCACTTGAGTTTTACTGAATAAGGCCTCCTCTGGAGGCCTTATTCATTTGTGCAATCTGTAGTGAGCGGGCTTGCCCCGCGCTGGGTGGCGAAGCCGCCCCATCTGAGGCACTCAGTTCTCCAATTAGAACCGAGGCGCATGGGTTTGGGGCGGCTTCGCCGCCCAGCGCGGGGCAAGCCCGCTCACTACAGACCAACCCTCACCGATATTCAGGTAAAAAAATGCCCCGACCATTCGACCGGGGCATTTCCTATTGCGCTACAACCTTAGTGGTTAACCGCCCCACTCGCCCCCAGGCCAGTCTGCGAACGAACAAACTGCGGGAAGAACAGCGCACGCTCTTTCTCTGCCGCCGCCGACTTGTCGGTGATGGAGAAGAACCAGATGCCGACGAACGCAATGATCATCGAGAACAGCGCCGGGTACTCATACGGGAAGATGGCTTTTTCATGATGCAGGATCGAGACCCAGATGGTCGGACCCAGCACCATCAGGCCGACGGCACTGACCAGGCCCAGCCAGCCGCCGATCATTGCGCCACGGGTGGTGAGGTTCTTCCAGTACATGGAGAGCAACAGCACCGGGAAGTTGCAGCTGGCGGCAATCGAGAACGCCAGGCCGACCATGAACGCGATGTTCTGGCTTTCGAACAGGATGCCCAGGCCGATCGCCAGTACCGCCAAGGCGATGGTGGTGATCTTCGAGACGCGAATCTCATCCTTGTCGTTGGCCTTGCCTTTCTTGATCACGCTGGCGTACAGGTCATGGGACACCGCCGAGGCACCCGCCAGGGTCAAACCGGCAACCACTGCCAGGATGGTGGCAAATGCCACGGCCGAGATGAAGCCCAGGAAGATACTGCCACCCACCGCGTTGGCCAGGTGCACCGCCGCCATGTTGTTGCCGCCGAGCAAGGCGCTGCAGCATCCTTGAACGCGGGGTTGGTGCTGACCAGCAGGATCGCGCCGAAGCCGATGATGAAAGTCAGGATGTAGAAGTAACCGATGAAGCCTGTGGCATACAGCACGCTCTTGCGCGCTTCCTTGGCATCGCTCACCGTGAAGAAGCGCATCAGGATATGCGGCAGGCCGGCGGTACCGAACATCAACGCCAGGCCTAGGGAGAAGGCCGAGATCGGATCTTTCACCAGGCCGCCGGGGCTCATGATCGCTTCACCTTTAGGGTGAACCTTGATCGCCTCGGCGAACAGCATGTTGAAGTCGAAGTTGACGTGCTTCATCACCATCAGCGCCATGAACGAGGCACCGGACAGCAACAGCACGGCCTTGATGATCTGCACCCAGGTGGTCGCGAGCATGCCACCGAACAGCACATACAGGCACATCAGGATACCCACCAGGATGACCGCGACATGGTAGTCCAGGCCAAACAGCAGTTGGATCAGCTTGCCCGCGCCCACCATCTGCGCGATCAGGTAGAACGCCACCACCACCAGCGAACCGCACGCCGACAGGCTGCGGATCTGGGTTTGCCCCAGGCGGTAGGATGCCACGTCGGCAAAGGTGTACTTACCCAGGTTACGCAGGCGCTCGGCGATCAGGAACAAAATGATCGGCCAGCCCACCAGGAAGCCGATCGAGTAGATCAGGCCATCGTAGCCGGAGGTGTAGACCAGTGCGGAAATCCCCAGGAAGGACGCAGCCGACATATAGTCACCGGCAATCGCCAAGCCATTCTGGAAACCGGTGATCTTGCCGCCTGCCGCATAGTAGTCGGCCGCCGACTTGTTACGCTTGGACGCCCAGTAGGTGATGCACAGGGTGGCCCCCACAAACGCAACGAACATCACGATGGCCGAGACGTTCAGGGGTTGCTTTTGCACGGCACCGGTCAATGCGTCCGCGGCCCAGACGGCCGGGGCAAACAGCGAAGCGCCGAATACTGCCAGTAGACGCCGGATCATTGCGCAGCCTCCTTGAGAATCGCATTGTTCAGGTCGTCAAACTCGCCATTGGCCCGGCGCACATAGATGCCGGTCAGGATGAAGGCGGACACAATCAGCCCGACGCCCAGGGGAATGCCCCAGGTAATCGACGAACCGGGGCTGATCTTGGCCCCCAGTACTTGTGGCCCATAGGCGATCAACAGGATGAAAGCGGAGTAAAGCCCTAGCATGATCGCCGAGAGAATCCAGGCGAACCTTTCCCTTTTTCTCACCAGCTCCTTGAAACGCGGGCTGTTTTGAATCGAGAGGTAAATGCTGTCGTTCATTGTTTTTATCCTCGCAGCACAGCTTTTTATTATTTTGGAACATGGCCACTGTATGCGGCTGTGGGGCAGGTTCCAGACGACCTTAGTAGTAGATCGAGTGTAGCGAGGGTTGGCGGGTGTGCAGAAACAATTAAGGGTGCAGAAATTAATGTGGGAGGGGGCTTGCTCCCGAAGGCGTCGTGTCAGTTAAACAGGTGTGACTGACACGACGCTTTCGGGAGCAAGCCCCCTCCCACAGGGGTTGTATCAGCGCTGGTTACTTAGCGATCCACTCGGCGACGCGTTCCGGGTGCTTGGCCACCCAATCCTTGGCTGCGGCATCCGGCTTGGCGCCTTCCTGGATAGCGAGCATGACTTCGCCGATTTCATCCTTGGAGGCCCACTGGAATTTCTTCAGGAAGGCTGCGACTTCCGGCGCTTTCTTCTCCAGGCCCTTGCTGCCGATGCTGTTGACGGTTTCAGCAGCACCATAAATCCCTTTTGGATCGTCCAGGAAACGCAGTTTCCACTTGGCGAACATCCAGTGCGGCACCCAACCGGTGACGGCAATCGAGTCCTTTTTGTCTTCGGCACGGGTCAACTCGGCGATCATCGCAGCGCCCGAGCTGGCTTGCAGTTTGTAATCGAGACCGTACTGCTTGATGGCTTCGTCGGTCTTGAGCATCACGCCTGAACCGGCGTCGATACCGACGATCTTGTTCTTGAAGGTGGTGTCGGTCTTGAGGTCTTCGATGGACTTGGCCTTGACGTACTCCGGCACGATCAGGCCGATTTTCGCATCCTTGAAGTTGGGGCCGTAGTCGACCACCTTGTCCTTGTTCTTGGCCCAGTATTCACCGTGGGTCACCGGCAGCCAGGCGGAGAGCATGGCATCGAGCTTGCCGGTGGCAACGCCCTGCCACATGATCCCGGTGGCGACCGCTTGCAGTTTCACGTCATAACCGAGCTTCTGCTTGATCACTTCAGCCGCCACGTGGGTGGTGGCAACGCTGTCCGACCAGCCATCGACATAGCCGATGCTCAGGGTTTTGCTGTCGGCGCTGGCCAGTGTGGAGCTCATCGCAACTACCAGAGTGGCAGCTGCGCCCAAGAGTCGTCGCATCTTCATAGTACTTCCCCGAAAGTGCTGCGCCCGGCGGATGCCGGGCGGCGTCAACCTGTTGTTATGTGGTGCACCGCGCCCCCTTCACGCGCATCGATCCGGCTGCTACGGCATCAGTGGAGTGCTGACAGTTTGATCATCAACCTGCCGGGGTCTTCGACCTGCTCTGTCAGCGACCTTATCCAAGCAGGAAACGACATCACCTGGCCAGTAGGACGTTTTGCGCGACTTGACGTCAAAATCCCGCCCGAACTTTGCATGTCAAAATCATGCAGCCCCACTGGCGCGGAGCAAATCCGGGTAAGATGCGCGCCTTTGCTCCCCCAGATAAGCCGACCATGCCCGCGACTGCCCGCTTCCCTGCCCTGCCCTATTTCTTCGCCTTGATCCTCGGCCTGCTGGCCCTGGCCGGCTACTGGTATGGCCTCGGCCGGCCCGTTGTGCTGCCCGATGTCGCCAGCGCCACGCACAAGATGCAGTGCGCTTCGTACACGCCCTTCGACAAAGACCAATCGCCGTTCGACCAGCCCTTCACGCTGCGCCCGGAACGCATGGACGCTGACCTTGCCCTGCTTGCCACGCGCTTCGAGTGCATTCGCACCTATTCCATGACCGGCCTGGAAGCCTTGCCGGACATGGCGCGCCGGCATGGGCTCAAGGTGATGGCCGGCGCCTGGGTCAGCAGTGACCCGGTGGCGACCCAAAAGGAGATCGAGCAACTGATCGCTGCGGCCAACGCCAGTCCGGACGTCGTGACTTCAGTGATCGTCGGCAACGAAGCGCTGCTGCGCAAGGAAGTCACCGCCACGCAGTTGGTGAAGCTGATCCAGACCGTCAAGAGCCGGATCAAGCAACCGGTGACCTACGCCGACGTGTGGGAGTTCTGGCTGCAACACCCGGAAATCGCCCCGGCGGTGGATTTCCTGACCATTCACCTGTTGCCGTACTGGGAAGATGATCCGTCCGGCATCGACCAGGCCCTCAAGCACGTAGGCGATGTGCGCCAGACCTTTGGCCACAAGTTTGCCCCCAAGGACATCCTGATCGGTGAAACCGGCTGGCCCAGTGAAGGCCGCCAGCGCGAAACGGCCGTGCCGAGCCGGGTCAACGAAGCCCGGTTCATGCGCGGTTTCGTGGCCATGGCCGAGGCCAATGGCTGGCGCTATAACCTGATCGAAGCCTTCGACCAGCCTTGGAAGCGTGCAAGTGAAGGCGCCGTTGGCGGCTATTGGGGCCTGTTCGATGCCAATCGCCAGGACAAGGGCATCCTTGCCGGGCCTGTGACCAATGTACCGTACTGGCCCGTGTGGCTGGGGGTCGGCGGCATTGTCCTGCTGGTTACCCTGGCGCTGGGCGGTCGCGTACGCAGCACGCGCGCCGCGATCACATTGCCCCTGCTGGGCGCGGTGGCCGCGTGTTCCATCGGCACATGGGCCGAACTCACCCGCGTGACCGCACGCTTTGGTGATGAATGGCTGTGGGCCGGTCTGCTGGTGGCCTTGAACCTGCTGGTGCTGGCCCATGCGGCATTGGCCTTGAGCGCGCGCGAAGGTTGGCGTGAGCGGGCGTTCAACTGGCTTGAGCAGCGTGCAGGCTGGCTGGTGGCGATTGCCGGGTTTGCGGGAGCGGTGATGATGCTGGCGTTGGTGTTTGACCCGCGCTATCGCAGCTTCCCGAGTGCGGCGCTGGTGCTGCCGGCCCTGGTGTACCTGGTGCGTCCGGTCACCGGGCCGCGTCGGGAGATTGCGTTGCTGACCTTTATCATCGGTGCTGGCATTGCGCCGCAGTTGTATCGTGAGGGCCTGTTGAATCAGCAGGCGTGGGGTTGGGCCGTGGTCAGCCTGCTCATGGTTGTAGCCTTGTGGCGGTGCTTGCGGGTGCGCAAGCTCTGAGACCGCTTTCGCGAGCAAGCCCGCTCCCACATTTTGACCGTGTGAATCCGATTAAATGTGGGAGCGGGCTTGCTCGCGAAGAGGCTCTATCAGGCGCCGCGAGACTTCCTGACCAACCGCAACCCCGCAATCACCACCGCAAACACCGCAAAGGTCGTGTTGTACAACGCCAGCGCCGGCAACCCGAACACCAGCCCCAGCACCGCCAACCCCCACCCGGCGCGACCCGGCACAAAAAACGCCAGTACCGCCGTGACCAGCGCCGCCCAGCCCAGCACCTTGAAGTGAATGATCAACCCCAGGGTCGAACGCAGCTGGCATTCCCAGCGGCTGGCCTCATCGGCGCAGATCCCCACCCACTGTCCGTCTTCCATGAAGCCGTAGCGCGCGCCGTAACTGGCGGCCAGCCACAGTGGCAGGGCAATAAGCAGCAGAATCAACGGCAAGCGACGGGACATCGGGGCACTCCGAAAGGCAAAAATGGCGCTCAGCTTAATGCCCCGGTGGCCGTTAACAAGGTGCATACACACAATTAGTGTTCATCCAGACGTGTCAACGTGTATCGTCTGGCTGTTATTACCCCGATTCCGACGTTATTTTCCGACTTTTCGTGCCGAGAGCTGGCACTTCGGTGGCAACGCGGTGGTCATAGCCTGCGAATTCATCAAGCACGTTTCCTCTTAGGGATTAAGTCATGCTCCGTTCCTTGCGCTGTGCTGCCTTACTGGGCAGCCTTTTTCTGAGTGCGTCAGCACTGGCCGTCGATATCGACCAAGCCAGCTATGGCTACCCTTTGACCAACCCGTTTGAAGCGACCATCGCCACCACCCCGCCTGACCTTCGGCCGAAACTGCCGAGCGATGACGAGATCAACCAATCCGACTACACCCTGAACATGCGCCCCGAGCGCGAATTCAGCCTGCCGGACAATTTCTGGGCGGTGAAGAAACTCACCTACCGTATCGCCAAGCAGGATCGCGCCGCGCCGCTGATCTTCCTGATCGCGGGCACCGGTGCGCGGTTTGACAGCAGCATCAATGAATACCTGAAAAAACTGTATTACCAGGCCGGCTATCACGTGGTGCAGCTGTCCTCGCCCACCAGCTTTGACTTCATCGCCTCGGCTTCGCGTTTCGCCACCCCCGGCATCAGCCAGGAAGACGCCGAAGACATGTACCGCGTGATGCAAGCCGTACGCGCGCAGAACGCTTCGTTGCCAGTGACCGACTTCTACCTGACCGGCTACAGCCTGGGCGCACTGGACGCGGCCTTTGTCAGCAAGCTCGACGAGACCCGTCGCAGTTTCAACTTCAAGAAAGTGCTACTGCTGAACCCGCCGGTCAACCTCTACACGTCCATCACCAACCTCGACAAGCTGGTGCAGACCGAGGTCAAGGGCATCAATAACACCACCACCTTTTATGAACTGGTGTTGAACAAGCTGACCCGTTACTTCCAGCAAAAGGGCTATATCGACCTTAACGACGCCCTGCTCTACGACTTCCAGCAATCCAAGCAGCACCTGACCAACGAACAGATGGCCATGCTGATCGGCACCTCGTTCCGCTTCTCGGCGGCTGACATCGCCTTTACCTCGGACCTGATCAACCGCCGTGGCCTGATCATTCCGCCGAAGTACCCGATCACCGAAAGCACCAGCCTCACGCCGTTCCTCAAGCGAGCGCTGCAATGCGATTTCGACTGCTACCTCACCGAACAGGTTATCCCGATGTGGCGCGCGCGCTCCGATGGCGGCAGCCTGCTGCAACTGGTCGACCAGGTCAGCCTGTACGCCCTCAAGGATTACCTGCACGACAGCCCGAAAATCGCAGTCATGCACAACGCCGACGATGTGATCCTGGGCCCGGGCGACCTCGGTTTCCTGCGTAAAACCTTCGGCGATCGCTTGACCGTCTACCCGCTGGGCGGCCACTGCGGCAACCTCAATTACCGCGTCAACGCCGACGCCATGCTGGAGTTCTTCCGTGGCTAAATATCTTCTGTTGCTCGCCGCTATGATGTGCGCGGGCGTGGCCAATGCCGACAACAGCAAGGCTCACGAGCCCACCGTGGTGGGCTCCGACGGCTTCAAGGAACCGCTGACCAAGCTCAAGTTCAATCCGGGCCTGGACCAGCGTGAATTCGAGCGTTCGACCCTCACCGCGCTCAACGTGTACGACCCGTTGGAAGCGTGGAACCGGCGCGTGTACCACTTCAACTACCGCTTCGACCAATGGGTGTTCCTGCCGGTGGTCGACGGTTACCGCTATGTCACGCCCAGCTTCCTGCGCACCGGCGTGAGCAACTTCTTCAACAACCTGGGCGATGTGCCCAACCTGTTGAACAGCTTGTTGCAACTCAAGGGCCACCGCTCCCTGGAAACCACCGGCCGCCTGCTGGTCAACACCACCATCGGCATCGCCGGCCTGTGGGACCCGGCCACCTCCATGGGCCTGCCGCGCCAGAGCGAAGACTTCGGCCAGACCCTGGGCTTCTATGGCGTGCCTGGCGGCGCGTACCTGGTACTGCCGGTCTTTGGCCCGTCGAACCTACGCGACACCGGCGGCTTGCTGGTCGACTACACGGCGGAAAACCAGATCAACTTCCTCAACGTCGCCGAAGTCAGCTCCAACCACCCGGAAATCTGGGCGTTGCGCGCGGTCGACCGGCGCTACCAGACCAGCTTCCGGTATGGGCAGATGAATTCGCCATTCGAGTATGAGAAGGTGCGCTACATCTATACCGAATCGCGCAAGTTGCAGATTTCCGAATAAGCAACGCGCACAAAAAAGGCCATTCGCGTGAATGGCCTTTTTTTGTGCCTGGGGTTCAAGCCCTGAGTGCTTTCCACGCCTTGCCGACCACGCTGACCACCGCCAGCACCAGCGCCCCCGCAATCACCCCCGCCACACCATTGAGCACGGGCGGCACCAGCCACGCCGCCGCGCCGGCGCCCTGGCTGAGCGTTTCGATCCAGTGATGCACCACCGGTACGCCATGGGTAAGAATCCCGCCGCCCACCAGGAACATCGCCGCCGTACCGATCACCGACAAGCTCTTCATCATGTAGGGGGCCGCGCGCAGAATGGCGCCGCCGACACTGCGCGCTACCTGGCCAGGCTTTTGAGTAAGCCACAGGCCCAGGTCATCCAGCTTGACGATACCCGCGACCAATCCGTAAACGCCCACGGTCATCACGATGGCGATGCCCGAGAGCACGATCACCTGTTGCGTCAGTGGCGCATCGGCCACGATGCCGAGGGTGATGGCGATGATTTCAGCCGAGAGGATGAAGTCGGTACGGATCGCGCCCTTGATCTTGTCTTTTTCGAACGCCACCAGATCGGTGGCCGGGTCGGCCACCGCCTCGGCCAACTGCGCATGTTCAGCCTGATCCTCAGCCTTGCTGTGCAGGAATTTGTGCGCGAGCTTCTCGAAACCTTCGAAACACAGGTAGGCACCGCCGAGCATCAACAGCGGCGTGACCGCCCAAGGTATGAAGGCACTGATCAGCAGGGCCGTCGGCACCAGGATCAGCTTATTGACGAATGAGCCCTTGGCCACCGCCCACACCACGGGAATTTCCCGTTCGGCACGTACGCCGCTGACCTGCTGGGCATTGAGCGCCAGGTCGTCGCCCAGCACGCCGGAGGTTTTTTTCGCGGCCATTTTGGTCATCAGGGCGACGTCATCGAGTACGGCGGCGATATCGTCGATCAACACCAACAAACTGCTTCCTGCCATGAATCGGGCTTCCGTATAGAGGGGGATGGGGCGAGCATAGCGCGGCGCAACGCTTTGCGGGCACATTGTTGAGGCTCGCGGATGGCCGGTGCTACCATGCGCAACCGCCTGTACTGGCAAGGAAACCCCTGGTTTATGAGCACCATTCGCGAGCGCAACAAACAAAAAATCCTGCGGGCGGCCAGCGAGGAGTTTGCCGACAAGGGCTTCGCCGCGACCAAAACCAGCGACATCGCCGCCAAGGCCGGGCTGCCCAAGCCCAACGTCTACTATTATTTCAAATCCAAGGACAACCTCTACCGCGAGGTACTCGAAAGCATCATCGAGCCGATCCTGGCCGCCTCCACGCCGTTCAACCGGGACGGCGAGCCCAAGGACGTGTTGAGCAACTACATCCGCTCGAAAATCCGCATCTCCCGCGACCTGCCTTTTGCCTCCAAGGTATTCGCCAGCGAAATCATGCACGGCGCCCCGCACCTCAGCGCTGAGCAGGTCGAGCAGTTGAACGCCCAGGCCAGGCACAACATCGATTGCATCCAGCACTGGGTGGATCGCGGCCTGATCGCGCCGATCGACCCCCACCACTTGATGTTCAGCATCTGGGCGGCGACGCAGACGTACGCGGATTTCGACTGGCAGATCTCGGCGGTGACCGGCAAGGCCAAGCTGGATGAGGCGGATTATGAAGCGGCGGCGCAGACGATTATTCGGTTGGTGTTGAAGGGGTGTGAGCCGGACTGAGAGACCGCTCTCATAGGAATTCTGTGTAAGACACAAAATGTATGAACACCGCGAAACCAATGTGGGAGCGGGCTTGCTCGCGAAAGCGCCCGCCCAGACACATCCTGCCAAAAGCCCGCCAATCAGTTTCAAATAACCTGATCTAGCCTCTCAGAACATCATCTGAAGAGAGGCAATGGAATGCCAGAATTAGCCACATCACATCGCCTGCGTATCGGAAGATTCAGCGAGCCCAACCGCGTCTACCTGATTACCACCAATACTCATGAGCGTGTGCCGGTATTCATTGACTTTCATCTAGGTCGTTTAGTGGTCTGGCAATTCAGACTCGCCCAATACCAAGGACTGGCAAACTCCCTGGCCTGGGTGGTGATGCCCGACCATTTCCACTGGTTGCTCGAATTACAAAAAGGTTCGCTGGGCGATTTGATGTGCCAAATGAAGTCCAAAAGTACTCGAAGCGTGAACGGCGCTTCCGGGCGTAAAGGGAGGCTTTGGCAAACCAGCTTTCATGATCGTGCGCTGCGCAAGGAAGATGACTTGGTAAAGATGGCGAGGTATGTAGTGGCCAATCCTCTGCGGGCGGGTTTGGTAGAGCGAATTGGCGACTATCCTTTGTGGGATGCCGTTTGGGTATAGAGCCCATACCGAGTCGCCACCTTCGCGAGCAAGTCGAATCGTCGCACCGCCGCTCCCACATTTGCCCGTGTACATCCTTTGGAATGCGGTCGAATGTGGGAGCGGGCTTGCTCGCGAAGGGGCCGCTCCAGTCACCGAAGACTCAAGCCAACACCCCCGCATCCGCCATCAACCCCACCCCCTCGATTGCCGTAATCGCGCACTGCTCATCAATGTCCGAGGTATCCCCACTGATGCCGATCGCGCCCAGCACCACGCCCTGTTGATCCCGAATCAACACACCGCCCGGTGCCGGCACCACGCTGCCCTGCCCCAGGCTGTTCAACGCCGCGATAAACGCCGGGCGCTGTTGCGCATCCAGCGCCAGCAGGCGTGAACCCTTGCCCAGGGCAATCGCGCCCCAGGCCTTGCCGACCGCGATCTGCGGGCGCAGCAGGCTGGCGCCGTCTTCGCGTTGCAGGGTGATCAGGTGGCCGCCGCTGTCGAGCACCGCGATTGTCAGTGGTGCGGTGCACAGGGTGCGCCCTGCACTGAGGGCATGACTGGTCAATTGGGTGGCGATTTTCAAGGTTAAAGCGCTCATGGTGCCGTCCTTCTTTGTTATTGGGGAAGCGGTGGAGGCCTGAATGATCAGAAACCGGATCAAACAAATAGAACACAATAGTCATATATTTTGTATACAATATTTTCCAACAAGGCTTCCGCATGTCCAGAAAACGGTCGTAAAGCCCCTTACGGCGAACGCCAGAATCAAAAACAAAATGCATTGACCTGCGCCGCCCACCGTGAATACACTCTGGCAAGAACACCACTTGTATACAATTACAAAACGCAAGAGGCACCAAAACCATGAGCAAAATGAGAGCAATCGAAGCCGCCGTCCTGGTGATGCGCCGTGAAGGCGTGGACACCGCCTTCGGTATCCCGGGCGCCGCGATCAACCCGCTGTACTCGGCCTTGCAAAAGGTGGGTGGCATCGATCACGTCCTTGCTCGCCACGTTGAAGGCGCCTCCCACATGGCCGAGGGTTATACGCGCACCAAGGCCGGCAATATCGGCGTGTGCATCGGTACCTCGGGCCCGGCGGGCACCGACATGGTCACCGGCCTGTACAGCGCCTCGGCCGATTCCATTCCGATCCTGTGCATCACCGGGCAAGCACCCCGCGCCCGCATGCACAAGGAAGACTTCCAGGCCGTGGACATCACCAGCATCGTCAAGCCGGTGACCAAGTGGGCGACCACCGTTCTCGAACCTGGTCAAGTACCGTATGCGTTCCAGAAAGCCTTCTTTGAAATGCGCTCCGGCCGCCCGGGCCCGGTGCTGATCGACCTGCCGTTCGACGTGCAGATGGCCGAGATCGAATTCGACATCGACGCCTACCAGCCGCTGCCCCTGGCCAAGCCCTTGGCCACGCGCATCCAGGTGGAAAAAGCCCTGGCGATGCTGGACCAGGCCGAGCGCCCGTTGCTGGTCAGCGGCGGCGGCGTGATCAACGCCGATGCCAGCGAACTGCTGGTTGAATTCGCTGAATTGACCGGTATCCCGGTGATCCCGACCCTGATGGGCTGGGGCACCATCCCCGACGATCACCCGCAGATGGTCGGCATGGTCGGCCTGCAAACCTCCCACCGCTATGGCAACGCGACGATGCTCAAGTCGGATGTGGTGCTGGGCATCGGCAACCGCTGGGCCAACCGCCACACCGGTTCGGTCGAGGTCTACACCGAAGGCCGCAGGTTCATTCACGTCGACATTGAGCCGACGCAGATCGGCCGCGTATTCACACCGGACCTTGGCATCGTTTCCGACGCCGGCGCCGCGCTGACGATGTTCATTGAAGTAGCCCGCGAGTGGAAAGCCGCAGGCAAGCTCAAGGACCGCAGTGCCTGGCTCAACGACTGCCAGCAGCGCAAGGCCACCCTGCACCGCAAGACACACTTCGACAACGTGCCGGTCAAGCCGCAACGGGTGTACGAAGAGATGAACCAAGTGTTCGGCAAGGACACTTGCTACGTCAGCACCATCGGCCTGTCGCAGATCGCCGGCGCGCAATTCCTGCACGTGTACAAGCCGCGTCACTGGATCAACTGTGGCCAGGCCGGCCCGCTGGGCTGGACCATCCCGGCGGCCCTCGGGGTGGTCAAGGCCGACCCGAGCCGCAAGGTGGTGGCGCTGTCCGGCGACTATGATTTCCAGTTCATGATCGAAGAGCTGGCGGTGGGCGCGCAGTTCAAGCTGCCGTACATCCATGTGGTGGTGAACAACTCTTACCTGGGCCTGATCCGCCAGGCCCAGCGCGGGTTTGAAATGGACTACTGCGTGCAGCTGTCCTTCGACAACCTCAATGCACCGGAACTCAACGGTTACGGTGTCGACCACGTGGCCGTCGCCGAAGGCCTGGGGTGCAAGGCGCTGCGCGTATTCGAGCCGGGCGAGATCCAGCCAGCACTGCGCAAGGCCCAGGAAATGATCAAGGAGTTCAAGGTTCCCGTGATCGTTGAGATTATTCTGGAGCGCGTGACCAATATTTCCATGGGCACCGAGATCAACGCCGTCAACGAATTCGAAGACCTGGCCCTGGTCGGCAATGACGCACCGACTGCCATTTCCCTGCTCGATTAAGGAGAACCCTATGCCGCGTTTCGCCGCCAACCTGTCCATGCTGTTTACCGAACAGGACTTCCTGGCTCGCTTCAAAGCAGCCGCCGACGCTGGCTTCGAAGGTGTCGAGTACCTGTTTCCGTATGAGTTCAGCTCTGCCGAGATCAAGGCGCAACTCGATGCCCACGGCCTGACCCAGGTGCTGTTCAACCTGCCGGCCGGCGATTGGGCCAAGGGCGAACGCGGCCTGGCGTGCCACCCGGACCGGGTCGAGGAGTTCCGTGCCGGGGTCAAGCTGGCCATCGCCTACGCCCAGGTGTTGGGCAACACCCAGATCAACTGCCTGGCGGGCATTCGGCCACAAGGCATCGATGACCAAACCCTGGAAAAAACCTTTGTCGCCAACCTCAAATATGCCGCCGACAAGCTGCAAGCGGTGGGCATCAAGCTGGTGATGGAAGCGATCAACACCCGCGACATTCCGGGCTTTTACCTCAACAACACGGCGCAAGCCCTGGCGATTCGCGAGCAGGTGGGCAGTGCCAACCTGTTTTTGCAATATGACATCTATCACATGCAAATCATGGAAGGCGACCTGGCCCGCACCATGGCCGCGCACCTGGGCGAGATCAACCATATCCAGCTGGCGGACAACCCTGGGCGCAACGAGCCGGGCACCGGTGAGATCAACTATCGGTTTCTGTTCGAGCACCTGGATCGTATTGGGTACGCGGGTTGGGTGGGCTGTGAGTACAAGCCGTTGACCACGACCGAAGCGGGCTTGGGTTGGCTCAAGACCCATGTGGGAGCGGGCTTGCTCGCGAATGCAGTCTGACATTCAGCATTGATGTTGACTGATACACCGCTTTCGCGAGCAAGCCCGCTCCCACATTGGATCGCCTGTGTTTGCGGGACCGTATCTGGCTGCACATCGAATAAAAAAAGAGGATTTCTTCATGGCTAAAATCGGATTCATCGGCACCGGCATCATGGGGCAACCCATGGCCGCCAACCTGCAGCAAGCGGGTCACCAACTGTTCCTGTCCGAGCATCACGGCAAGGCCCCGCAAGCCCTGATCGACGCGGGCGCGGTGGCCCTGGCCAACCCGCAGCAAGTGGCGCAGGAAGCCGAGTTCATCATCGTGATGGTGCCCGACACGCCACAGGTCGAAGACGTGCTGTTGCGCGCCGACGGCGTGGCCGCCGGCTTGTCGCCAGGCAAGGTAGTGATCGACATGAGTTCGATCTCGCCCACCGCCACCAAGGCATTTGCCGCACAGATCAACGAAACCGGCGCGCAGTACCTGGACGCGCCGGTGTCCGGTGGCGAAGTCGGCGCCAAGGCCGGCACCCTGAGCATCATGGTGGGTGGCGAAGCGCAGACCTTCGAGCGCGCCTTGCCGCTGTTCCAGGCCATGGGCAAGAACATCACCTTGGTGGGCGGCAATGGCGACGGCCAGACCGCCAAGGTGGCCAACCAGATCATCGTTGCGTTGAACATCCAGGCGGTGGCCGAAGCGCTGCTGTTCGCCGCCAAAAACGGTGCCGACCCGGCCAAGGTGCGTGAAGCGCTGATGGGTGGTTTTGCGTCGTCGAAGATCCTCGAAGTGCACGGCGAGCGCATGATCAAGGGCACCTTTGATCCGGGCTTTCGCATCAACCTGCACCAGAAGGACCTCAACCTGGCCCTGGCCGGCGCCAAGGAGCTGGGGATCAACCTGCCGAACACCGCCGGTACGCAGCAGGTGTTCAGCACATGCGCGGCGTTGGGCGGTGGGAACTGGGACCATTCGGCGTTGATCAAGGGCTTGGAGCATATGGCGAACTTTTCGATTCGCGATAAATAAGATACACCGCTCCCAACTTTGAAATGCGGTCGAATGTGGGAGCGGGCTTGCTCGCGAAAGCGGTGTATCCGTCAACATGGAGGTTGGATGTCAGTCCGCATTCGCGAGCAAGCCCGCTCCCACATTTGATCGCATTCCAACGCTCAAATTTGCTGCACCTCTAATAACAAAAAAGCCCCTGGGAGCCCGCTTATGTCGGTCGATCCGCAACACCTGCTT
The DNA here is from genome assembly GCF_014268345.1 of Pseudomonas sp. SWRI18. NCBI lineage: Bacteria > Pseudomonadati > Pseudomonadota > Gammaproteobacteria > Pseudomonadales > Pseudomonadaceae > Pseudomonas > Pseudomonas sp. SWRI18. The sequence goes on along the minus strand of NZ_JACCQQ010000019.1, from coordinate 87,256 downwards.
CGCGAGCTGTTTGCCACAGCCATCGACGCCGCCCATCCCCGGCAAGTCCTGGAACCCTACCTGCCCGCCGACCGCAGCGGCCGCGTGATTGTGATCGGTGCCGGCAAGGCTGCCGCCGCCATGGCCGCCGTCGTCGAGCATTGCTGGCAGGGCGAAGTCACAGGCCTGGTCGTCACCCGTTACGGGCACGGCGCGCCGTGCAAAAGAATCGAAGTGGTCGAAGCCGCCCACCCGGTGCCGGATGCCGCCGGCCTGGCCGTGGCCCAGCGCGTGCTGGAATTGATCAGCAACCTCAGCGAAGACGACCGTGTGATTTTCCTGCTGTCCGGCGGCGGCTCCGCCTTGTTGGCCCTGCCCGCCGAAGGCATCACCCTGGCCGACAAGCAAACCCTCAATAAAGCCCTGCTCAAGTCCGGCGCGACCATTGGCGAGATGAACTGTGTGCGCAAGCACCTCTCGGCCATCAAGGGCGGCCGACTGGCCAAGGCGGCATGGCCGGCGACGGTCTACACCTACGCGATTTCCGATGTGCCGGGCGACCAGGCCACGGTGATTGCCTCCGGCCCCACCGTCGGCGACCCCAGCACCTCGCAACAGGCCCTGGCGATTCTCAAGCGCTATCACATCGAAGTACCCGCCTCCGTGCGCAGTTGGTTACAGGACCCGGCGTCGGAAACCGTCAAGCCCGGCGACCCCGTGCTCGCCCGCAGCCATTTCCAGCTGATCGCCCGCCCGCAGCAGTCCCTGGAAGCGGTGGCGGTAAAAATACGCCAGGCCGGTTTCAGCCCGTTGATCCTCGGTGACCTGGAGGGCGAAGCGCGGGACGTGGCCAAGGTGCACGCCGGGATTGCCCGGCAGATCGTGCAACATGGCCAGCCGCTGGCGGCGCCATGCGTGATCCTGTCCGGCGGTGAAACCACCGTCACCGTGCGCGGCAATGGCCGTGGCGGGCGCAATGCGGAGTTCCTGCTGAGCCTCACCGACAGCCTCAAGGGCCTGCCCGGCGTGTACGCCCTGGCCGGCGATACCGACGGCATCGACGGCTCCGAAGACAACGCCGGCGCGATCATGACCCCAAGCAGTTACGCCCGCGCCGAAGCCCTCGGCCTGTCGGCCAGCGATGAGTTGGATAACAACAACGGCTACGGCTATTTCGCCGCCCTCGGCGGTTTGATCGTCACCGAACCGACGCGCACCAACGTCAACGACTTTCGCGCCATCCTGATTCTTGAGACTGCCAACCATGACGCCTGACAAGAAAGTCAAAATCCTCGCCACCCTGGGCCCCGCCACCGACGGCATCGATGACATCCGCGAGCTGGTGGAAGCCGGGGTCAATATTTTCCGCCTCAATTTCAGCCACGGTGACCACGCCGATCACGCCCAGCGTTACCAGTGGATTCGCCAAGTGGAGCGCCAGTTGAATTACCCGCTTGGCATCCTCATGGACCTGCAAGGCCCGAAGCTGCGGGTCGGCCGTTTTGCCGAGGGCAAGGTGCAACTGGTGCGCGGCCAGGCCCTGCGCCTGGACCTGGACGAAACACCGGGCGATCAACGCCGGGTCAACCTGCCCCATCCGGAAATCCTCAAGGCGCTGGAACCCGGCATGGACCTGTTGCTGGACGACGGCAAGCTGCGCCTGCGGGTCATCACCAAACACGCGGATGCCATCGACACCACGGTGCTGAACGGCGGCGAATTATCTGACCGCAAAGGTGTGAACGTGCCACAAGCGCTGCTGGAACTCAGCCCGTTGACCGCCAAGGATCGGCGCGACTTGAGCTTCGGCCTGGAGCTGGGGGTGGACTGGGTGGCGCTGTCGTTCGTGCAACGCCCGGAAGACATCCGCGAAGCCCGCGAGTTGATCGGCGACAAGGCCTTCCTGATGGCCAAGATCGAGAAGCCGTCGGCCGTGCAATGCCTGCGGGAAATCGCCGAACTGAGCGACGCAATCATGGTGGCCCGAGGCGACCTGGGCGTGGAAGTGCCCGCCGAAAGCGTGCCGCAGATTCAGAAAGACATCATCCGCACCTGCCGCCAGTTGGGCAAACCGGTGGTGGTGGCCACGCAGATGCTGGAATCCATGCGCTTCTCGCCGGCGCCGACCCGTGCCGAAGTCACGGATGTCGCCAATGCAGTGGCCGAAGGCGCGGATGCGCTGATGCTGTCGGCGGAAACCGCGTCCGGCGAATACCCGCTGGAAGCCGTGCAGATGATGAGCAAGATCATCCGCCAGGTGGAAAGCGGCCCGGACTACCAGACGCAACTGGACGTCAGCCGGCCCAAGGCGGATGCCACGGTGTCGGACGCCATCAGCTGCGCGATCCGCCGCATCAGCAGCATCCTGCCGGTGGCGGTGCTGGTGAACTACAGCGAGTCCGGCAGCTCCAGCCTGCGCGCGGCGCGGGAACGGCCGGCGGCAGCGATCCTCAACCTCACGCCGAACCTTGCCACGGCGCGGCGGTTAAGCGTGGCGTGGGGCGTGCATTCGGTGGTCAACGACCGGCTGCGCCAGGTAGATGAGGTGTGTTCCACGGCGCTGGAGATAGCGCAGGCGCAAGGCATGGCGCAGCGCGGGGATACGTTGGTGATTACCGCCGGGGTGCCGTTCGGGCAGCCGGGGTCGACCAATTCGCTGCGTATCGAGACGTTGATTTAGCGCCTGCCAGGGCCTCATCGCGGGCAAGCCCGGCTCCCACATTTTTGAATTGTGAATACAGTTAAATGTGGGAGCTGGCTTGCCTGCGATGGGATCACCTCGGTCTAACTGACTTAACCTAATGCCCAACCAGACCTGCCCCGACTGGGCCGAAGCCCTGCTCAACGGCTTCAGCCAGATCTTCCTGCAGCGCCATCCGCTGTGTGGCGTGCTGTGCCTGCTGGCCATCCTGGTCGGCGCCCCGGCTGCCTTCGGCGCAGCGTTGCTGGGCGGTGTGGCGGGCCTGCTCACGGCCCAGCGCCGCGGGTATCCCAAGGTGGAACGCCAGGCCGGCCTTTATAGCTACAACGGTGTGCTGCTGGGCTTGTTGATCAGCCAGCACTTTGCCTGGTCGGCCTTGTTGCCGCCGCTGATCCTGGCGTGCGGTGGCTTGAGTGCGATCCTGACGCGGCAATGGTTCAAACGCGCCAGCCAGCCTGATGATTTGCCGGCCTATACCGCGCCTTTTGTCGGCCTGGGCTGGTTGCTGCCGGGCACGGCGCCGCCGGGCACGTTGGCCTTGAGCGAACCCGACACGGTGGCCCTCTTCACCGCGCCTTTTACCGGGCTTGCCCAGATCATGCTGCTGGACCAGCCCCTGGCGGGTGGCCTGATTACGCTGGGCCTGTGGCTGGCCGACCGGCGCGCCGCCGTGTGGGCGCTGATCGGCGCCAGCGCTGGATTGCTGGCCGCGCTGTGTCTGCACGAACCGGCCGGCGCCCTTCTCGGCCTGCACAGTTACAACTCCGCATTGGCGGCGCTGGCCCTGAGCCAGGTACGTCGCCAGCCCTGGTGGCCACTGCTCGGCATCCTGCTGGCGGTCCTCCTCACGCCGGGCTTTGCCGCCCTGCACCTGCCCACGTTGACCGCGCCGTTCATCCTCGCGTGCTGGTTGGTGCGTGCAGGCGCGCGCGTGCTGCGCAAACCCCGCATGGACAGTCCCTTCGAATCCCCCTAGGCTTGCCCGATATCAGTTTCAGGCGGGATTTATGGACAGCAATAACGACTGGCGCCAGCGGCTCTACGTCATGGTTTTCCAAAGCGACACCGCTGCCGGGCGGCGTTTTGACGGCATCCTGTTGCTGATCATCCTCGCCAGCCTGGTGATCGTGATGCTCGACAGCATCGACCAGATCCACCAGAACTACGCCGACGTGCTGGCCTATATCGAGTGGGGCTTCACGCTGATCTTCCTGATCGAGTACGGGTTGCGCCTGTACTGCTCGCCGAAGCCGCTGCGGTATGCCTTCAGCTTTTACGGGCTGGTGGATCTGCTGGCCATCGTGCCCGGCATCCTCGCCCTGTACTACAGCGATGCCCAGTACCTGTTGATCATTCGCATCATCCGCATGCTGCGCATCTTCCGGGTGCTCAAGCTCAGCCCGTACCTCAAGCAAGCCAATTATCTGATGGCGGCGCTGCGTGGCAGCAAGCAGAAGATAGTGGTCTTCCTGGTGAGCGTGTGCACGCTGGTCACCGTGTTCGGCACCTTGATGTACGTGATCGAAGGCCCGGAACACGGCTTTACCAGCATCCCCAAGGGCATCTATTGGGCGATCGTGACCCTGACCACCGTGGGCTTTGGCGATATCGTGCCGAAGACGCCGCTGGGCCAGGTAATTTCGTCGTTGGTGATGATCACCGGTTACTCGATCATTGCCGTGCCCACCGGCATCTTCACCGCTGAATTGGCGAGTGCCATGCGTGGCGAACAGCTGCAAACCGACTGCCCGGTGTGCAAAAAGAACAGCCATGAACCCAACGCAGCCTTTTGCTCACGCTGTGGCAATGCGCTGTTCAAGAAAGTGGAATAAGCACAGCACGTTTTATTCTTTAAGCGTGCAGGTCGCGCCCGCTATAGTCGCTGGCATATTGCCCTCAATTGACAACCGTCTCGAACAACAAGGAATGAGCAGTGAAAAAACTCGTTAGCGCCTCCCTCCTGGCCGCCGGGCTTGCCTTGGCCGGCGCCGCCCAGGCAGCCCCCGTCACACTGCTCAACGTCTCCTACGACGTGATGCGCGATTTCTACAAGGACTACAACGCCGCCTTCCAGAAACACTGGGAAGCCGAGCACCCGGACGACAAGCTGACCTTGCAGATGTCCTTCGGCGGTTCCAGCAAGCAAGCGCGCTCGGTCATCGACGGCCTTCCGGCGGACGTGATCACCATGAACATGGCCACCGACATCAACGCCCTGGCGGACAACGGCAAAATGGTGCCCGACAACTGGGTCACCCGCCTGCCGAACAACAGCGCGCCGTTCACCTCGGCCACGGTGTTTATCGTGCGCAAAGGCAACCCTAAAGCCCTGAAGGACTGGCCGGATCTGTTGAAAGACGGCGTACAGGTGATCGTGCCCAACCCGAAAACCTCGGGCAACGGCCGCTATACCTACCTGTCGGCATGGGGCTACGTGTTGAAGAACGGCGGCGACGAAGACAAGGCCAAGGCGTTCGTCGGCAAGCTGTTCAAACAGGCGCCGGTGCTGGATACCGGCGGCCGTGCCGCCACCACCACGTTCATGACCAACCAGATCGGCGACGTGCTGGTAACCTTTGAAAACGAAGCGGAAATGATCGCGCGTGAATTCGGCCGTGACCAGTTCGAAGTGATCTACCCAAGCGTCTCCGCCGAAGCCGAGCCGCCGGTGTCGGTGGTCGACAAAGTCGTCGACAGGAAGGGCACCCGAACCGCTGCCGAGGATTACTTGAAGTACCTGTGGTCGTCGCAAGGTCAGGAAATTGCAGCCAACAACTACCTGCGCCCGCGCGATCCGAAGGTGTTGGCCAAGTACACCGACCGCTTCCCGAAAGTCGATTTCCTCTCGGTGGAGAAGACCTTTGGCGACTGGCGCACCGTGCAGAAGACCCACTTCAATGATGGTGGGGTGTTTGACCAGATTTATTCCGGTCAATAAGCCCTGGTGTAAAGCCCCTGATTTCAGGGGCTTTTACTTTACGCAGCGATGCACCAGATAGGCTCAGCACTGGCACCTTTCACGGGAAACGGCGTGTCGATCTCAAATCCATCGCCTTTCAACCGCAGACGCTCGGCCGGACCGCTTGGAAATTCACTTGCGGCGATGGGCACCACCAAAAATTCGTCCTTTTCACCACAGGCATTGCTGACAGCCCCTGTTATCGTGCGCCCCTTGAACGTGACGCGCCCGCCTGACGGCGAGAGCTGCGCCGAAAATCCCAACCATATCGAGTCGGCCCCTTGTTCCAGCTGATAACTGCCGCTATACATCATCGACCCGGCTACGGCACTCATCGGAACCATCACACGCACGGTGTCGGGATGCTTCAACTGGGCAATGACAGGCTCAATCAGCAGTGCCAGCTCTCGATTTTGCGCGTCTACGTGTTCTGAAATCCGTTGTTCAAGCGCTGCATCAGGTACATCAACTACCTGCGGCACAGTCGCCAGTAAACGTTGGACGGGCGTTTGTCCGTCTATGATTGCCTGCCAACCCTTGGCGTCGCGGCGGTCCAGAATGTAGATGGCCAAGGCGCCCAACGCGTAGCTTTCACCGTCCAACGACAAGACATCGGCGCGCGGGAACGCCCCTTTCGCCCAGGCTTCAGGCCTACCAGCCTCCCCACCGGCGAAGGCCTGAGCGAGCCCTTCGATGTAAGAGGCGGTGCCTTCAATAATGTCGTAGAAGCGAATTTGCCGGGCTTCCTGGGCGAACTCGGACTGCCAACGCTCATGCCAGTAGCGCGCCTTGCCCAACGCCTGGGTATCACCTTGCAGTGATGCATGTAAGGCTTTGAGCAGATGATGCCGGTACTGCCTGGGCTGGGCCTGGAGCGGATAGCGCGAGTCGCGCGACCCCACGTCCAGCTGCCAATCGTTCTCTTGGCCGAAGAAATGGAAGGCCTCGTGGGTGGCCAGTGCAAACAACTCCGGCACCGCACCAGGATGGCGCATGCGGCGCGCTTCTTCATCCGGCAGCCCTTGGCCCATGCCTATATAAACCGTGGGTCGGTTTTCCCACAGCAGTTCCGCGAAGTTTAAATAGTCCGATGACAGGCCAAGCGCTTGGACAGGTCCAGCCGCAACCGGCCGATAGCCGTTTGCATCGATCAACCAGGCCGAAACGCCGTCGTAAAGCAGAATCTGCGCCCGAGCATAGAACCCGGTCTGGTTTTTCAAGCGCTCCATTGTCGCCAACTTCGGCCAGGCGGACGCGGTGGCGGCCGCCATCCGCTCGGCGTATTCAGCGTGAGTGATCGTTTCGACCTTTTCTTCAGCAACCGCCGTGATTGCCGACACGAACAGCCATAACATCAACACCTTGATAATCCGCATATTGAGGTTCCTGCCTTGGGTCAGCCTGCGAAAATGCAAACGTCGAATCTAGTGCAGGCAGGCCGCGCGGTCTTGCCAGAGGCGTCTTCTAACAGCGTCGGAGGCATCCTTTTCGAGAAGCCGAGTACATGGATGGGGTTACGCCATCCTGAGTGGATTTCCTGTTTCGGCAGTTGTGTCTGAATGTATCATTGCCTGTCAAACTGAATCTTAACGTTCCAGTCATCAATGCCCGGCATGAGTGTTATCACCGCGAGCGGCCTACTCGGCGTTGGGCCTTGTCTTTACTCTCGCTCGCCATCTCCCTCGCCTTTTATGAGAACACCATGAACGCTACCCCACACGCTCCAAGCACCATGACCCGCGGGATGGTGATGCTGTTTGCGTTTTGTTGCGGCGCTATCGTCGCCAATATCTACTACGCGCAACCGATCATCGAGATGATCGCGCCGGATATCGGCCTCACGCCCGCCATGGCCAGCCTGATCGTATCGCTGACGCAAATCGGCTACGCCCTGGGCCTGTTTTTCCTGGTGCCCCTGGGTGACCTGCTGGAAAACCGCAAGCTGATGATCGCCACCACGGTGCTGGCCATTGTCAGCCTGCTGGGCGCGGCGGTGACCGAACAACCGAACCTGTTCCTGCTGGTGTCGTTGTTGATCGGGTTCAGTTCGGTGTCGGTGCAGATCCTGATTCCATTGGCCGCGCACCTGGCGCCAGCCGAGTCCCGTGGCCGTGTGGTCGGCAGCATCATGGGCGGCCTGTTGCTGGGCATCCTGCTCGCCCGGCCCGTGTCCAGCGTCGTGGCGGATCACTTCGGCTGGCGTGCGATGTTCATGGCGGCGGCGGCGTTGATGGCGTTTATCAGCGTGGTGTTGCTGATCACCATCCCCAAGCGTCAACCCGACCACAGCGCCAGCTATGGCCAACTGCTGCGTTCCCTGGGCACGCTGCTGCGTGAACAACCGGTGCTGCGCCAACGGGCGTTCTACCAGGGCTGCATGTTCGCCAGCTTCAGCCTGTTCTGGACCGCCGTCCCGCTGGAACTGGTGCGCAACCACGGCCTGAGCCAGACCCAGATCGCACTCTTCGCCCTGGTGGGCGCCATTGGCGCCATCGCCGCGCCGATTGCCGGCCGCCTGGCCGATGCCGGCCACACCCACCGCGCGTCCCTGCTCGCCATGGTCCTGGCGGTGCTGAGCTTCCTGCCGGCCTTCGTCCACCCGTTGTACAGCGTGATCGGCCTGGCCGTGACCGGCGTTGTCCTGGACTTCTGCGTGCAGATGAACATGGTCCTCGGCCAGCGCGCCGTCTACGCCCTTGACGCCAAAAGCCGCAGCCGCCTGAACGCGCTGTACATGACCAGCATCTTCATCGGCGGCGCCTTCGGCTCGGCAATCGCCAGCAGCGTGTACGAACACGGCGGCTGGCTGGGTGTGGTGCTGGTGGGCAGCGCGTTCCCGCTGGTGGCACTGTTGCGGTTCCTGGGTGCGTCGCGCCAGGCCAGGGTGGCGACCGCTTGAGCGACGGGCTTAAACCTGGTTTTTTTGCGCGGGAGCTTGGCCGGACGGCGACGTCAGCAAGCCCAGCAACTGCGAGAAAAACCCTAACAGGGTGATAGCAAGCAGTTGGATCAAGCCGGCGGTGTCTTCCTGGGTCTTATCCACCAACGGGGCGGGCGCGGGGGGTGTAGGTGCAGGTGCAGGCACGGGCCGGTCCCCAGGCGTATGGCCGTTCCAGCGCACATCGGCAGGTTTTATCGCCCTCTTGCTCTGGACCAACAGGTCCGCCTTGCCCGTACCCTTGAGATCAATAGCCAGGCTCGAACCGCCCGTACTGGCATCCTGCTTGAGCACCGCCTCCCCGGCTCGGCCAGTGAACCGATCGGTAAATACCAGTGCAGGTACACCCGCCTCCTTCATTGCGCCCGACACATCGATCGTATCGGTGCCGCTGATGAAGTCCTCGATCATGTCCGGGTCGGATGGCGTGGAGTCGCTGGCCTTGTCGTAGACAAAGGTATCCGCGCCGCCACCGCCTTTCAAGGTATCGCCCCTCCCGCCGCCCTTGAGCCGGTTGGCAGCCTCATTGCCCGACAGCGTGTCGCGGCCTGAGCCGCCGATGGCATTTTCAATCACGCAGCCCTTGGCGATGGAGACATTGCCCTTCAACCCGCCGACGTCAGAAAACGATTCGGCGTTCAGGTTGATGTGCTGGTCCTGGGCGAAACCGGAGAAATCCAGGGTGTCGACACCGCCGCCGTCCCACACACAGAAGACGGGTTGGTCCGTGGCGCTCTTGAGGCTCAACGCCTCCCGTTCGGTGTTGGAATTGAAGCCGTAGGTGGTGTCGGTGTGACGGGTTTGATGATTGGCGCCGTACAGGCGTTGCGCCGCCGCAATATCATCCATCATCGGCGCGGACGGGTTCTGTCGCTTGAAATCGTGACCCTTCTGTTTGGTCTCCGACCAATAACTCATTACCGTGCGCGCCTTTGTATCTTCGGCATAGACCGCTTCCTTGTTGTAATCGAAGTTTCGCCCGTAGTCTCCCGGGTGGTGCAGGCCGATGGCATGACCGATTTCGTGTATCGCCGTCACCGCAAAGTGACTGCCCAGCGCCGGGGACCGGCTTTCCCCTTGCGTGCCAATGGTGGCCGAGGTGCTGGTGGTAAAACGGTTGGGAAACGTGGCGACACCCCGATTGCCGCTGGGGTTGTTGCGAATGTTGAGCGTGCCGTCCGAACCACCTGGCTGTTCGTGAAAATTGATGTTGGCCACGTCCTGCCAGGACTGCACCGCCTGCCGCACGCGCCGCTGCTGGGCCTGAGTGAAACTTGTGTCTACGGTGTAATTCACATCGATTCTAGAATCGCCGTTGCGGTCATGGAAGCGCAGGTTTTGTCGCGTGAGTTGCCTGGCTGCCTGGTCCGTTGTGTAAGAGGGCTTATTACCAAATCCGCTCTCAAACGAGCCGGGACCCGGCAGGTGATCAAGACGACTGACACTTCGCGGTTCAACAGTATTCATTGGGCAATACCTTCGGTTTTACAAAGAGAGCCGAATCAGTTCAGTTCGGCGTTCGAGTCATCAAGACCGCAGATAAGCTCGCACGCCGAAAAAGCTGATACCAATGTAAATGTGGTACTGACCGCAACACTTGCACAGCTCGAAATACGGGGCGACACAACGAACAATTCATTTGCAATTCACACACTCGAACACAAAAGGCTTTGGGTGGCATCCAGTTGTTTTCACAAGATAAAAACAAATTCTAAAGAACATCCATCGTTCAACTACATCGTTTTCCCAGCTTGCAGGACATCTGCGTTAAACCTTGCGCTGGACGCCAAAGCGGTGCTCAACACTGGAAACACATGACACCCATCGTTCATCGCCTTAGGCTTGAGCGCCGCCAAGCCAAACAGGGAACACCGATGGACCGCCTCACCGCCATGGAAACCTTCGTCCACGTCGTCGAAACCGGCTCGTTCTCCGCTGCCGCCAAGCGCCTGGGCGTCGGCCAGCCCGCCGTTTCCAAAAGCATTGCGCAGCTTGAGACGCGCCTGGCGGTACGTTTGGTGCTGCGCTCCACGCGGGGCCTGACGCCAACTGAGGCAGGCCTGGCGTTTTTCGAAAAGGCCCGGCGCGCCATCGAGCAAGCCAACGCCGCCGACGATGCCGCCCGTGGCGCCGGCGCGGGGCTCAGCGGCAACCTGAGGATCAGCGCCCCGGTGACCTTCGCCCGGATGCATATCGTTCCTCACCTGGGCCCCTTCCTGGCGCAATTTCCCGAATTGAATGTGGACGTGGTGCTCGACGACCGCAGCCTCAACCTGGTCGAGGAAGGCATCGATGTGGCGCTGCGCATGGGCAATCTGGTCGACTCAAGCCTGACGGCACGCAAGATCGGCGAATCGCCGTGCGTCATCCTGGGCACCCCGGTCTATTTCGAGCGCTTCGGCGAACCCGCCACGCCAGCGGATCTGTTGCAACATGAAGCCGTGATCTACACCCGCAGCGAAGGCGCGCATTGGAACTTCACCCAAGGCGACACGCAGTACCCGTTGCTCGCCCATGGCCGCGTGCGCGTGACGGCGGCCGAAGGCGTGCGCGCAGCCGTGTTGAGCCATCTGGGGCTGACCTTGTCGTCCACCTGGATGTTTGCGCCGGAACTGGCCAGCGGCGAGGTGAAGCCGGTGCTGACCGACTGGACATTGCCGGCCCGGGACTTATGGGCGGTATTTCCCACGGGCAGGATGGCGAGTGCCAAGGCGCGGGCGTTTGTGGAATATGTGGAGCGGTTGCTGGCCGGGGCCCTGCGCCCAGACTAAATGGCGAAGCTACACACTGTAGTGAGCGGGCTTGCCCCGCGCTGGGGGGCGAAGCCGCCCCAATAAAGCCACCGCGGTGCTTCAGCTAGAACCGAGTCGCCTGGGTTGGGGCGGCTTCGCCACCCAGCGCGGGACAAGCCCGCTCACTACAGGCTCCCATGTCCATGTCAGGCGCGCGCCGAGTGCCCGTGGTCGAGGCAACACAGCAGGCGTTCTACCGTCTGTTCCAGGGGCCCGGAGTTATCCAGCACCCGTAACCCCGCGCCATTGTCGGCGATCAACTCGGCGGTAAACTGCGCATTGCGTGCCAGCCGCGCCTCGACATCCACCAGCGCTTCACGCCCGCGCGCGATCAAGCGTTGGCGCAGCACCGCCTGGTCCACCGTCAGCAGCAACACCAGCGCCGTCGGGTAACGCTCACGCATCTGCACCAGGTGCGCGCGGGAGCCGTTGACCAGCACGTCGTTACCCGCCGCCAGCCAGTCGTCGATCTGCCGGGGAATGCCATAACACAAGCCGTTCGCCTGCCAACTGAGGGCAAACGCGCCCTCGGCCTGCATTGCGGCAAACTGCTGCGAGCTGACACCCTGCGCCGCCTCGCCGACCGCTTCAGCCGAGCGCGTGATGACGCGGCGCACGATGCGGCAACCGCGCTCGGCCAAGCGTGCGCGTGCGGCGTCCAGCAGGCTGTCCTTGCCCGAGCCGGAGGGCCCGATGAGATAGATCAACCTGCCTGCCATCAAAACACCCTCTTCGCTTGTCGACCGCGGCCACATTACCGGAGTGCCACCCGCCGCGCACTACGTTCGGTGCGCCCATCAAACAGGTAATGGCCGTTGTACAGACTGGTGAGATGGCACGGCTGTTGATGCAGGAACGCTGGATCTGGAGTGTCCTGTGTCCAGATGGCTGAAATGATCTCCTGTGGGGGCGGCGGTTCGACGCTTCGACTTGCTCGCGAATGCGGTGTATCAGCGACGAATTTGCCAACTGACCCACCGCATTCGCGAGCAAGCCCGCTCCCACATTTGGATACGCGTTGGTGTAGAGAATGTATTTCAAGGCCAACAAAAAGGCGACCCGAAGGTCGCCTTTTGTCATTGCGCGTACTGCTTGCTCAGCCCCGGTGGCACGCCCTGCACGTCGGTTTCTTCCCACGGCCCGTTGGGGCTGATCGAACGGCTCCAGCCGTTGCTCCAGCGGTAGTAGGTGCGCTGGCGGTAGAAGGTGTCGGGCTGGCCGTCGAGCACATACACCTGCATCTTGCCGTCCCAGTGGCTGGCCGCGCCCGGTGGTGGGGCGAAGGTCGGGGACTTACTCGGCAGCGGCTTCGGCGGCGGGGTCACCGGGCCGGAGGGTTTGGTGCTCGGCTGGGTCGAAGGGCCCGAGGGCGGGATGGTCGGGCCGGTGGGCCCCGGAGGTGGGCGGTGGACCGCACAGGCGCTCAGGCCCAGTACCAGGCTGAGCAGGGTGATGCGTGCAAATGCGGTCATGGGCGTTTCCTCGAAATTACTTGTCCGGAGTGTCGATGGTCAGTTGCTGCAGCGCGGTGGTGCTGCTGGCCACAGGTTGGCTGCGGCCGATCCACTCGCCCGTGGTCGGCTGACCGGCCCGGGACACGCGTGCAACCAGTTGGACTTCAGGGAAGTTGGACAGTTTCAACTGCGGCATCATCGCGTCGGCATCGCCCAGTTCGACGGTGACCGGCAGCTCGGCGACTGTGACGCGCTTGACCGCCAACGGCGCCGGCGGGCCGTTCACGGCACGGGCGAAGATGAATACGCTGTCGGTCGGCAGGGCTTTGGCTTTGACCTCGGCGGATAAATCTACACGCACTTTCATCACGGCTTTTTGCGCGACAGTGCCACCGCTCTCCTTGAGCTTTTGCGCAGCGCGGTCAATCCCGCCCTGCAGCGCCGCACGGGAGTTGTCCTGAGGTGGCAGTTGCGCCAGCAGGCGGTTCCAGTAGTCGATCGCTTCCTGGTAACGCTGGCCTTCAAAGGCTGCGATCCCCAGCAGGCCGAGGCTGGTGACTTCCTTCGGATCAAGCTTCAACGCCTCGTCGGTCAACGCCTGGACCTTGGGCGACCACTGTTTGTTGTCGGCAAAGTACTGCGCCTGGGCCCACTGGCCGAGCAGTTCCGGCTGGCGGCCGGCCAGGGCCACGGTCCGTTCGAAAACGTTGGCTGCATCAGCCGGACGGTCCTGGGCCATATATGCGCGGCCTAGGAAGTACAGGCCTTCGGCCGAATCCGGTTGGGCCACGGCGGCGCGTTCCAGGCGCTGGGTCATGTCTTGCATGGACACCGGCGGCTGGGAGAATTCGCGGGTCAGCTCGACCTTGTCGCTGGCGCCGAAGTGCAAATACAGACCCAGACCAAGCACGGGGACCAGCACGGCGGCGAGCAAGGGCAACGGTTTGCCCAGACGCGATTCGCGGGGTTTTTCCACGCCTTCGGTATCGGCCAGCAATTCACGGGCCGCTTCGGCGCGGCCGCTGTCGAGTTGCGCGGCATTCAGCACGCCTTCGTCCTGCTGCACTTGCAACTCGGCGACGCGTTCCTGGTAGAGCGCCACGTTCAGCGCGGTGCGATCCTCTTCGCGCTGGGCACGGCGGCCACGCAGTACGGGGATCAGCAGGAAACTCAGGGCAATCAGAAGCAGCAAGCCGGCTGCGAGCCAGAAATCAATCATCAGTCTTGGTGTCCAGCAATTGGTCGAGGCGTTTACGCTCTTCAGGCGACAGCGCGTCGGCGCCATCGGCGGGCGCGGCGCGGCGGCGGCGCACGATCACCGCCATCACCACCACGCCGGCCAGCAGCAGCCCGGCGGGGCCGAACCAGAGCAGCGCGGTCTTGCCGGTGAGAGCCGGTTTATAGCGCACGAAATCTCCGTAGCGGTCGACCATGAAATCGATGATCTGCTGGTCGTCCTTGCCCTCCCCCAGCATGCGGAAGATTTCCCGGCGCAGGTCGGTGGCGATGGGCGCATTGGAGTCGGCGATGTCCTGGTTCTGGCATTTGGGGCAGCGCAGTTCCTTGGTCAGGTCGCGAAAGCGCTGACGCTCGGCGTCGTTGGCGAATTCGTAGGTGTCGATGGCGGCCTGGGCCACGCCGGCCAATCCCAGCGCCAGCACCGCAGCGGCGAGCAGACGCTTCATGGCGTGGCCTCGTCGACCAGCGCCTGGTACTTGGCGGCCAGTTGTTCGCGCCATACGGCCTCGTCGATCACACCGACATACTTGTCGCGGATCACGCCCTTGGCGTCGATAAAGAAGGTTTCCGGCGCGCCATAGACGCCGAGATTCAGGCCGAGGTTGCCGTCTTCATCGCGGATATCCAGTTGATACGGGTTGTGGAACTCGGCCAGCCACTTCAAGGCCGCCGCGTTGTCATCCTTGTAGTTGATGCCGTAGATCACCACGCCCTTTTCGGCCAGCTTGTTCAGCACCGGGTGTTCGACGCGGCAGGAGATGCACCAGGTGCCCCACACATTGACCAGCGCCGGCTTGCCACGCAGGTCGGCCTCGGTCACGGTCTTGTCGCCCTGTACCGTCGGCAGGGAAAACGCCGGGAACGGCTTGCCGATCATTGCTGAGGGCAACTCGGCCGGGTCCAGGTAAAGACCGCGATACAAAAACACCGCCACCACCAGAAACAACGCCAGCGGCACGACCATCAACCAACGCTTCATACCGCCGCTCCTTGCAGGCCGAGGGCTTCACGCACCCGGCTCTTGACCTTGACCCGGTAACGCCGGTCCAGCGCGGCCAGCAAACCACCAAAGCCGGTAAGCAAACCGCCAAACCAGATCCAGCGCACGAACGGCTTCACATGCACCCGCACCGCCCACGCGCCCTCGCCCAGGGGTTCACCCAGGGCCACGTAGAGGTCACGGGTGAAGCCTGCGTCGATACCCGCTTCAGTCATCATCGAGCTTTGCACGGTGTACAGGCGTTTTTCCGGGTGCAGCACGGCGATTTGCGTGCCGTTGCGCACGACGCGCACGGTGCCTTTGTCGGACGTGAAGTTGGGCCCTTCAAAGTGCTTGGCGCCTTCGAAGATGAACTGGTAACCGCCCAGGTCCATGGACTCGCCCGGCGCCAGGCGCAGGTCGCGCTCGGCGCTGTTCTGGCTGGAGAGCACCACGCCCAGGGCGCACACGGCGATGCCGAGATGCGCGATCTGCATGCCCCAATAGCTGCGGGTCAAGGTCGGCAGGCCTTTGATCAGACCCTTGTGGCGGGTCTTGTCGGCGATATCGCGCACGCCGGCCAGCAACACCCAGGCCGCGAGCAGGAAGGTGGCGAGCACCGCCCAGTTGAAGTCGCCATAAGCGACACCTGCGATCACCGCCAGGGCCACGCTGCCCAGCAACACCGGCATCAGCATGCCCGCCAGCCATTTGACCGGGGTGTCTTTCCAGCGCACCAGCATGCCGACGGCCATCACCACCATCAACAGGCCCATCAGCGGAATAAACAGCGCGTTGAAGTACGGCGGGCCGACGGACAATTTGGCGCCGCTCAAGGCATCCAGCACCAGCGGATACAGGGTACCGAGCAGGATCATCGACGCGGCCACCACCAGCACCAGGTTGTTGCCCAGCAGCAGGGTTTCCCGCGACCACAGGTTGAAGCCGACCTGGCTCTTGACCACTGGCGCGCGCAACGCGAACAACGTCAGCGAGCCGCCGACCACAAACAGCAGGAAGATCAGGATGAACACGCCGCGCGCAGGATCAGAGGCAAACGCATGCACCGACGTCAACACGCCCGAACGTACAAGGAAAGTGCCGAGCAGGCTGAGGGAAAACGCGGCGATGGCCAGCAGCACGGTCCAGCTCTTGAACACACCGCGCTTTTCGGTGACGGCCAGCGAGTGAATCAAGGCGGTGCCGACCAGCCAGGGCATGAAGGAGGCGTTTTCCACCGGGTCCCAGAACCACCAGCCGCCCCAGCCGAGTTCGTAGTAGGCCCACCACGAGCCCAAGGTAATACCGATGCCGAGGAACGCCCAGGCGACGATGGTCCATGGCCGCGACCAGCGCGCCCAGGCCGCATCCAGGCGCCCGCCGAGCAAGGCGGCGATGGCAAAGGCGAACGCCACCGAGAACCCCACGTACCCCATGTAAAGCATCGGCGGGTGCACGATCAGGCCGATGTCCTGCAGCAGCGGGTTGAGGTCGTGGCCGTCCACCGGGATCTGCGGCAGGATGCGGCTGAAGGGGTTGGAGGTCATGATCAGGAACAGCAGGAAGCCGATGCTGATCATGCCCATCACCGCCAGCACACGGGCCAACATGACTTGCGGCAGTTGCCGCGAGAACACCGACACGGCGAAGGTCCAGCCGCCGAGGATCAGCGCCCACAGCAGCAACGAGCCTTCGTGGGCGCCCCACACGGCGCTGAACTTGTAGTACCAGGGCAAGGCGCTGTTGGAGTTATTGGCAACATAGGCGACGGAAAAATCGTCGGTCATGAAGGCGTAGGTCAGGCAACCGAACGCGAACAGCAAAAAGGCGAACTGGCCCCAAGCGGCCGGCTGCGCCAGGCTCATCCACAGGCGGTCGCCGCGCCAGGCGCCGAGCAACGGCACCACGGCCTGGACCATGGCGAAGCACAGGGCGAGGATCATCGCCAACTGGCCCAGTTCCGGAATGAACAGTGCGGACGTCATCAATTAGCCCTCTTTCGCAGGGGTGGGAGCCGATTGGCCGCTGTCTTTCAAAGCCTTGGTCACTTCCGGCGGCATGTATTTTTCATCGTGCTTGGCCAGAACCTCGTCGGCCACCACCACGCCGTCGGCGTTGAGCTTGCCCAGGGCGACGATGCCCTGGCCTTCGCGGAACAGGTCCGGGAGGATGCCGCGGTAGGTGATGGTCACGGATTTGCTGAAGTCGGTGACCACGAAGGTCACGTCCAGGGAATCGCCGGAGCGCTTCAAGGAGCCCTTCTCCACCATGCCGCCGGCGCGTATGCGCGTATCGACGGGCGCTTCGCCGTTGGCGATCTGGGTCGGGGTGTAGAACAGGTTGATGTTCTGCTGCAAGGCGCTCAAGGCCAGGGCCACGGCGATGCCGACGCCGGCCAGGATGGCAAGGATAATCAACAGACGCTTTCTACGCAGCGGATTCACTTTTCGGTCTCCCGGCGCAGACGACGCGCCTCTTGTTGCAGGTAACGCTTGCGGGCCAGGATCGGCGCGGCGACGTTGAGGGCCAGCACCGCCAGGCAGATGCCATAGGCCGTCCAGACATAAAGGCCGTGATGGCCCATGGCGAGAAACTCGCTGAAAGAAGCAAAACTCATGCGCGCGCCCCCAGGCTGTTTTGCACTTCGGCCTTGACCCAACTGGCGCGGGCTTCACGCTTGAGCACTTCAAGGCGCATGCGCATCAGCAGCACGGCGCCGAAGAAGCAATAGAACCCCAGCACCATCAGCAGCAGCGGCGCCCACATCTCCACGGGCATCGCCGGTTTTTCGGTGAGGGTGAAGGTGGCGCCCTGGTGCAGGGTGTTCCACCACTCCACCGAGTACTTGATGATCGGGATGTTGATCACACCGACAATCGCCAGCACCGCGCAGGCCTTGGCGGCGCTGTCACGATTGCTGATTGCGTTGCCCAGGGCAATCAGACCGAAGTACAGGAACAGCAGGATCAACATGGACGTTAGTCGCGCATCCCACACCCACCACGAACCCCAGGTGGGCTTGCCCCAGATCGCACCGGTGACCAGCGCCACGGCGGTCATCCACGCACCGATGGGCGCGGCGCACTGCAGGGCGACGTCCGCGAGCTTCATCTTCCACACCAGGCCGACGACACCGCACACCGCCAGCATCACGTAGCAGGACTGGGCCAGCATCGCGGCGGGCACGTGGATATAGATGATGCGAAAGCTGTTGCCTTGCTGGTAGTCCGGCGGCGCGAAGGCCAGACCCCAGACCAGGCCGATGCCGATCAGCAACATCGCGGCGACACTCAACCACGGCAGCAGCCTGCCACTGATGCCGTAGAACCATTTGGGCGAGCCGAGCTTGTGAAACCAGGTCCAGTTCATTGCTGTTTCCATCACGGGTGCTTCTTGTCGTTGCAAGAAGCCTAGGGTCTTTACTGACCAGACATAACGCTTGGTCAGACCTCATTATTCGCCGACGCTGATCTTCAGGCCGGCCGCTATAGCAAAGGGTGTCAGGGTTACCGCCAGGGCGGTCAGGCTACCAAGCCACAGGAGGTAACCGGTCGCCGGCATGCCCATGAGCGCGGCTTGCAAAGCGCCGCTGCCCAGGATCAACACCGGGATATACAAAGGCAAGATCAGCAGGGCCAGCAGCAGGCCACCGCGCTTCAAACCCACGGTCAATGCCGCACCCACCGCGCCCAGCAGGCTCAGGGTGGGCGTGCCGAGCAGCAACGACAGGAGCAACACCGGCAGGCACTCGGTGGGCAACCCTAGCATCATCGCCAGCAACGGCGAGAGCAGCACCAGCGCCAGCCCGGAAAAAGCCCAGTGTGCCAGTACCTTGGCCAGTACCAGAAGTGGCAGGGGGTGCGGCGAAAGGACCCACTGTTCGAGGGAACCGTCTTCGAAATCGCTGCGAAACAGCCCGTCCAGCGAGAGCAATACCGATAACAGCGCCGCGACCCACACCAGTCCAGGAGACAAGGTTTGCAACAGTTTAGTCTCCGGCCCCACCGCCAACGGGAACAACGCAATCACGATGGCAAAGAATACCAGCGGGTTGGCCAACTCGGCCGGGCGACGACACAGCAGGCGGGCCTCACGGGCAACCAACAGACCGAACACACTCACGGCAACCACCGCCCCAGGTCCAGGTCACGGTAACCGGCGGGCACGCGGGCCAGGGTGTGGTGGGTGGTAAGCACCACCAGGCCGCCCTGCTCGCAGTGTCGGGCCAAATGTTCTTCCAACTGGGCGACGCCGTGTTTGTCGAGGGCCGTGAAAGGTTCGTCGAGAATCCACAGCGGCGGTCCCGGCAAGTACAAACGCGCCAGGGCCACGCGGCGCTGCTGGCCGGCGGACAGGGTGTGACAGGGAACGTCTTCGAAGCCCTTGAGGCCGACGGCGGCGAGGGCCTGCCAGATGGCATCACGGGACGCGCGATGATGCAGGGCGCCAAGCCAACTGAGGTTCTCTTCGGCGCTCAGCACGTCCTTGATACCGGCGGCGTGGCCGATCCAGATCAAGTTGCGCGCAAGTTCCGTGCGCTGTTGGTCGAGGGGCTTGCCGTTGAGTCGAACCTCACCGGCCGTCGGCTGCATCAAGCCGGCCAGCAGGCGCAGCAAACTGGTCTTGCCGCTGCCGTTGGGGCCGCTGACTTGCACCATGTCGCCGCCGGCCAGCCGCAGCTCGAGGTGCTCGAACAGCAGGCGCAGGTCGCGTTCACAGGAGAGCGCTACGGCTTCAAGAAGAGGGCTGGTCAAGAGATCGCGGGCCTTTACGGTTCAAGTCGGCGGTGCAGCGGCCGTTATAGAAAGAAGCACAATAACGGCTTTGGCGACCGATTTTAGAGAGCTGGATCAAATAGTTGTGAGGTTTTTAGCGCTCTCTTTGCAGACGGGCGGCATTATACATGCGATGCCCTACGCTAAAGAGGGCAATTTCCCCTGAGACGATGCGCACGATGACCGGCGAGATCAACCTTCCTACGCTCCCTCCCACGCCGGCCGCCGGGCAGGCGCCCGCGCCCGCGGCAGGTGCCTTGCTCAAATTGCTGGAGCCGCAGATCGGCTTGATTGACCCCGGGAAAACCGCAAATGCCGAAGTCATCGCCCTCAAGCAAGGCGGTGAAGCGTTTCAACTGTTGCTCAAGCTGACCCTGGAAGGCGGCCGCCAGACCCTGGTGCAGGCCAGCAGTGCCCAACCCTTGCCGCTGGGCAGTAACGTGGCGGTGAGCCAGACGCCCGCCGGCAACCTCACCCTCAGTCTGCAACAGGCGTTGAGCGCGAATGTGGCGGCCCTCACGCGCATCGATACCGCCAAGATACCGGAAGGCACTCTGCTGCAAGCCAAGGTGCTGACCACCCAGATGTTGCCCCAGGGCAGCGCGCAACCGGCGATCTACCGGTCGCTGGTGACGGTACTCAATAACGCCCTGGCCGGGGCGACGCTGACGCTGGAAAGCCCGCAACCCTTGCGCGTGGGCAGTCTGCTCAGTGCCGTGGTGCAGAACGCGCAGACCCTGAATTTCGTGCCGTTGAGCGGGCTCAAGGATCAATTGGCAATCACGCAGCAACTCTCCACCCAGCAAAGTCGCCAAGGTTCGCTGGATGCGGTGTTCACTGCACTGCAGAACCTGCCGCGCGGCGACAGCACCTCCGCCGACCTGCGCGCCGCCGCCGACCGTTTGCTGGCGGCGTTGCCGGACCTGGCACAGGTGAGCAACCCCAAGGTGCTGGCCCAAGTGATCCAGAACAGCGGGGCCTTCCTGGAGGCCAAATTGCTCGCAGGGCAAAATCCGCAAGTACCACCATTGGACATGAAAGGCGCCTTGTTGCGCCTGGTCGCCGATCTGGTGCCCGCCCTGCCCGCCAGCACTAACCTGAATGCCATCCTCGCCGCCAACACGCTGGCGCAGATGTTGCCCAATTTTGTCCGCAGCCCGCTCAATACCCTTGGCCAAGTCAGCGCACGCCAGGCGCCGGTCAGCTTCCCGCTGCCCGAGCGACTGATGGGCAAGCTGGAAGGCGAAGGCGACCTGGAAAACCTGCTGCGCCTGGCTGCCGGGGCGATCTCGCGGTTGCAGAGTCATCAGCTGTCGAGCCTGGAGCAGACCGGCACCACCGCCGACGGCCGCCTGCAAACCACTTGGCAATTGGAGATTCCCATGCGCACCCTGCAAGACATCGTGCCATTGCAGGTCAAGTTCCAGCGCGAAGAACCCGCGCCGGACAAGGACCAGCCCGAACGCAAAGACAAAAAGGACGTCAAGCAGATGCTCTGGCGCGTCGAGCTGGCCTTCGACATGGAGCCGCTGGGGCCGTTGCAGGTCCAGGCGCAACTGAGCCAGGGGAAACTGTCGAGCCAGCTGTGGGCCACTCGGCCGTTCACCGCCAGTTTGATCGAAAGCCACTTGGGCAGCCTGCGCGAACGCCTGGTGACGTCGGGCCTCAACGTCGGCGATCTCGACTGCCACCTCGGCACCCCGCCACGCGGGCCAAAAACCGGGTTGGAGCAACGCTGGGTGGATGAAACCGCATGAACAACGCCAACCCACCGCGCCAGGCGATTGCGCTTAAATACGATGAACAACAAGCCCCGACCCTGACGGCCAAGGGCGATGACGCCCTGGCCGAAGCGATCCTGAAGCTGGCGCGGGAAAACGAAGTGCCCATCTACGAAAACGCCGAGCTGGTGAAGCTGCTGGCGCGGATGGAACTGGGCGACAGCATTCCGGAAGAGCTGTACCGCACGATTGCCGAGATCATCGCGTTTGCGTGGACGTTGAAGGGCAAGTTCCCGGTGGGGTATGACCCTAACGCCGCGCCGGTGGAGCGCGACGTGACCGAATGTGGGGATGATTACTGAGTTTTATCGGACTCACATCGATCCGACTGTGGGAGCTGTCGAGCTTCAGCGAGGCTGCGAAAGCGGTGGGTCAGGCGAAAAAAATGCCAGCAGTGCCGCCGCCTTCGCAGCCTCGCTGGGGCTCGACAGCTCCCACATTTTGAACCGAGTTCGACATGAATACCGGTCGGCTCTAAGGCCGCCGCGCTTTGTTTTTGATCTTGATCTGGGGCGCCCCGTCAACCACGCTGGCCGTAATTCGATATTGATTTGGGGGGTAAACCGGCAGGACGCCGGTTTAGCCGCCCCGCGCCATGGATGGCGCGTGGCGGCGGCCCCCCAAATCAATGTCGGATTACGGGCATGCCGAGCCTAGGCGAGGCACCGAGTGGTGGGGCGAAGCGTTTTTGGTTACTTTTTGCGCTCTTCAAAAAGTGACCCGCCGTAAGGGCGGAACCCTAAGCCGCCGTTACCGCAGCAACGGATATGTACTCGGTCAAACCCAAAAAAAACGGTCGGCCCGAAGGCCGCCAAGCAAGCTCCTCGCCACACACCGTTGAAAGTTGTGTAGATACCCATGCTGCGATAGCCCTAGGTCCCTAAAACTTTAAAAGGTTGAAAGTCTCCTGTAGGCACCCAGCTCCCACTTTGGAGGTGCAGGGTTAGTTGAGTACTTCACTCAGGGGAATGAAGTTGACCCGGTCGCCGACCTCCAAAGTCGTCCCTTCCAGCACTTCCACAAACCCCTCCGCCCACGCTGCACTCCTCAGCACGCCCGAACTCTGGTTGCGGTAGATGATCGCCTTGCCTTGCTCGATGCGCCCGCGCAGGTACTCGCGGCGGTTGCCCGGCTTGGGCCAGGCGAACCCCACCGGCACTTCAAAGCGCAGTGGCTCGACGTCTTGCACGCCTTGGCGACGCAGCAGATAAGGGCGCGCCAGCAGGGCGAACGTCACCAGGGTCGACGCCGGATTGCCCGGCAGGCCGATCACCGGCACGCCACGGAAGTGGCCGAAGGTCAGCGGCTTGCCCGGCTTGATCGCCAGTTTCCACAAAGCCAGCTCACCCTCCTCACGCAGGGCGATACCGAGAAAATCCGCCTCGCCCACCGACACACCACCGGTCGACAGGATCAGGTCAACGCTGCCCAGCTCGGCCAGGCGTGTGCGAGTCTGTTCCAGATCATCAGGCAGGATGCCGGCGTCGACGACTTCGCAGCCCATGCGCGTGAGCCATGTACACAGCACTCGTCGGTTGCTGTTGTAGATCTGGCCGGGGCCCAGCGGCAAGCCCGGCTCGATCAGCTCGTCGCCAGTGGACAGCACCGCCACGCGTGGGCGGCGGACTACCTCCAGGCGGTCACGGCCAAGTGAGGCGGCGAGGCCCAGTTCGATCGGGCCCAGGCGCGTGCCGGCCGACAAGACACATTCGCCGACAGTGGTTTCCTGGCCCTGGGGACGTATGTTCTGGCCCGCCCGCAACGGCTCGGTAAAGCCCACGCGCTCGTCAGCGTGAACCACGGCGTTTTCTTGCATTTGCACACAGTCGGCCCCTTCGGGTACCGGCGCGCCGGTGAAGATGCGCGCGCAGGTGCCTGCGGCCAATGGCAGCGGTACAGCGCCTGCGAAGATGCGCTGGCTGACCACCAGCGGCTCGCCGCTCCAGTCCGACAGGCGCAGGGCGTAACCGTCCATGGCGCTGTTCGGCCAGGGTGGCAGGTCGAGGGTGGAGATCAGGTCTTGCGCCAGGACGCGACCATCGCAGTCCGCCAGCGCCAGGGTTTCCCGCTCGCGGATCGGCGCGGCTGCGGCCATGGCCTGCAGTTGCTCCAGTGCGTCTTCGACCGGCATCAGCGCGCCGCTCTTGCCCGGCTTACCCACGGGATTCACAAGGCTCGGCCTGTTTGAGGTGCGGCACGAAGTTGCACGGGCGGTGGCGGTTGTCCAGTTGCTCGGCGAGGATGCCATCCCAACCGGTGCGCACCGCATTGGTGGAACCTGGCAGGCAGCACACCAGGGTGCCGTTGGCCAGGCCGGCCAGGGCGCGGGATTGCACGGTGGAGGTGCCGATATCGGCCACGGAAATCTGGCGGAACAGTTCACCAAAACCATCGACCTGTTTGTCCAGCAGGCAACTCACGGCTTCAGGCGTGCTGTCACGGCCGGTGAAGCCGGTGCCGCCGGTGATCAGCACCACCTGCACCACGTCTTCGGCGATCCAGTGGGCGACCTGGGCGCGGATCTTGTAGAGGTCGTCCTTGAGCAGCACGCGCTCGGCCAGCCTGTGGCCGGCGGCGGTCAGGCGGTCGACGAAGACCTGGCCGGACGTATCGGTTTCCAGGGTACGGGTGTCGCTGACGGTCAATACGGCGATATTCAGGGGTACGAAGGGCGCATCTGCCTTGGCGTTCATGGCACGGTCCGGTTGTCGAAGGAACAGCCCGATGTTATATCACAGGCCCCCCTTTTGCTGCCGCTGCGGAACCGCCATGCCTATCGATTCATCCCCCCTGCCCTGTTCGGTCCTGCTGCTGTCCGGTGGCCGCGGCCAACGCATGGGCGGCCAGGACAAAGGCCTGCTGGAATGGCGCGGCCAACCCTTGATCGCGCATTTACAGCGCCTGGTTCGGCCGCTCACGGATGACCTGATCATCTCCTGCAACCGCAACCCGCAACAGTACGCGGCGTATGCCGACCGGCTGGTGAGTGACGACAGCCCGGACTTTCCCGGCCCGCTCGCCGGTATCCGTGCGGGACTCGCCGTCGCGCGTCATGGGCACTTGCTGATTGTGCCGTGCGACGTGCCGAATCTCGACGACCGACTGCTCGCCGACCTGCGTGAGATGGCGCAGCAGCACCCGCTGCTGCCGGTGATGGTGCGCCATGGCGAGTTCTGGGAACCGCTGATCTGCATCATCCCGACCACCCTACGCGACGCGGTGGACAGCGCCTGGCACGCCGGTGAACGCAGCCCGCGCAAGCTCTTGCTGCAACTGGGCGGCGTGGGCCTTGAGTGCCCGGCGGACGACCCGCGCCTGGCCAACCTGAACACGCCGGCGCTGTTAAAGACGCGCTCGGGCGTGTCAGAATGAACCTCGCACAAGGAACTTTGTCGGCGCTCCACGCGTCACAAGGTCAGCATTTAAAAAGTATTCTCTCGGAGACACACCCATGACTCAACGGACCATCGCCGCTCTCATGCTTGCACTGGGCCTCGCTACCCTCGCCGGTTGCGCCTCGCCGACAGTGATCACCCTGAATGACGGTCGCGAAATCCAGGCCGTCGACACCCCGAAATACAACGAAGATTCGGGTTTCTACGAATTCGAACAACTTGACGGCAAGCGCACCCGCATCAATAAAGACCAGGTTCGCACCGTTAAAGACCTGTAGTGAGCGGGCTTGCCCCGCGCTGGGTGGCGAAGCCGCCCTAAACGGGACGCCGCGCAGTATCAGAAAGCCCCAGCTATCCGGTTAACCCAAGGCCCGCCTCGCGCGGGCCTTGTCGTTTCCGGCGCTTACCAGTCGAGGCTGATCCGGCTGCGAAAGACACGCTCGTGACCTGTGACCGGATCGATGAAGCGCACGCCCTGGGCCAGCAGTTTCAGCGGGTTGGCGTAGTCGTCCACGGCGTCCTTGATCACGTCCGGGTAGAACGGGTCATTGCAGATACTTGCGCCAAGCGCGGTCATGTGCACGCGCAACTGGTGCTTCTTGCCCGTCACCGGAAACAAGCCGTAGCGCCACAGGTTGCCGCTCTTTTCCCGCACCTCCACGGCCGTTTCGGTGTTGGCGATACCGTCGCCTTCCTGCATGCGAAAAAACGGTTCGCCATCGACCAGGCGGCTTTTATGCACCAGGGGAAACGTCAGGTCAGGCAAGGCCGGAGCGATGGCTTCGTAGAATTTATCGATCTTGCGCGTGGGAAACAGTTGTTGATACGCGGAACGACTGGCCGGGTTGGCCGAGAACAGCACCAGCCCCGCCGTATGCCGGTCGATGCGATGCAAGGGCACCAGCGACGGATTGTCCAGACGACGAATCAGGCGGCGCAGCAGAGTCTGTTCTACGTACTCACCGGCCGGTGTCACGGGCAGGAAGTGCGGTTTGTCCGCGACCACCAGATGCGCGTCGGCATACAGGATGGTCTCCTGCACCGGGATTACCTTCTCGTTCGGCACTTCCCGGAAGTAGTGGATGCACAGGCCTTCCTTGTAGGCCAGGTCCAGGGCAATCGGGCTGCCGTTGATGTCCAGCACCCGGCCTCGGGCGATACGGTCCAGCCAGTGCTCACGGCCAATCGCCGGGAAGTGTTCGCACAGGCAATCGAGCACTGTCGCCCAGGGGCCGGGCGGCAAATACAAGGTGCTGGCTTGGTGCCGGGAGGCGGAAAAACCGGATGTGGACATGAACCTGCTCGAACCTGGGAAAAAACTGGCAGGCATTATCCCGCATGGAGCGGGATTGAGCCTAGGGCCTATCTCAGGCCTTGAGCAACTCGGGCCGCAGGATCTTTGAGGCACTCGCGGCCTCGGTGAATTCCTTGAGCCAGCGCAATACGTCCACCGCTTCCCAGCGGCCCGGATCGTATAACGCGTACAGCAACCCCTGGTAACCCACCACATCCAGTTGCTTGTGATAGCCGGCGCGCTGGAACAGCGCCTCGATCTCGGCAAAGCAGGTATTGAAATGCACTTTGTTAAACGGCGTCTTGCCTTCCGTGACCAGGCCATCGAGGCGCAGCTCGTTCACCGCGTCGCGCACGACATCGGCGGACATGCGATTGACGCTGCTTTTCAGTTGTTCAACATTCACCACGGTCGTTCCCTCTATTCAATCGCTGTACAAACATACAGTAACGTAATATTCGGAAACCCGCCATCGCATAAATGTCAGCGCAGGAAGGCGACCACCTGCTCAGTGTCGAAGGGCCAGTCCAGTTCAGCACCGGTATCTACCCGGCGAAGCACCGGAATCCGCAGGCCGTAGACCTCGGTCAGGTCGTCGGGGTCGGTGATGTCCACCAGTTCCACCAGCAGGCCGTGTTCGACGAGCGGCATGACTTCGGCTTCGGCGATCTCACAAAGATGGCAACCCAGGGTGCCGAACAACTGGCATTCAGGAAGCATGGCGAATAGACCTGGTCAGAACGTAGGCAGACATTCTAAGCCCGCACAATACCTGTGGCGAGCGGGCTTGCCACAACAAGCCTGCCACACATAAACCCTGACCCACGTCACAATGGCCTATAACTGACTCAGCAATACTTGCAGGCTTTTGCCTGCCCCTTGCAATGGAGATGCGTGTGTTTGCCAACCTGCTGATCATTCTGGCCTCATCCCTGGTGGTGATTGCGCTGTTTCGCCGGCTGCAATTGCCACCCGTGCTGGGCTATTTGTGCGTCGGCCTGGCCGTGGGGCCCACCGCCCTGGACTGGGTGAATGACAGCGAAGAGCTGCCCGACCTCGCCGAACTGGGCGTGGTGTTCCTGCTGTTTTCCCTGGGCCTGGAGTTTTCCCTGACGAAGATGTTCGCCCTGCGCCGCGTGGTGTTTGGCCTGGGCAGTATGCAGGTGTTGGGGTGCGGGGCGCTGCTGGGGGGCTTGCTGATGACCCTGGGCGTAGCGCCGGGCATCGCCTTGTTGCTTGGGGCGGGGCTGGCGTTGTCCTCCACGGCCATCGTCAGCAAGGAGCTGAGCAGCCTGGGGGAGATCTTCAGCAGTCACGGCCAGAACGCAATTGGCGTACTGCTGTTCCAGGATGTGGTGGCAGTGCTGCTGCTAACCCTCGTGCCGGTATTTGCCGGCACCGGCGAGCAAGCCTGGTACATGGCGCTGCCGTTGACCCTGGGCAAGACCGTGGTGTTGTTTGTCGGCCTGCTGCTGGCCAGCCGCTGGCTGCTGCCGCGCTTATTCCGTGAAGTCGCCGCCTCCCATTCGGCGGAGCTGTTCGTGCTGCTGGCGCTGGTGATTGTGCTGCTGACGGCCTGGCTCACGCACTTGTTGGGGCTCTCCCCTGCCCTCGGCGCGTTCCTGGCCGGCATGCTGCTGGGCGAAAGCCACTACCGCCACCAGATCGAGGCGGATATCCGTCCGTTTCGCGACATCCTGCTGGGGCTGTTTTTCGTCAGTATCGGCATGCTGATCGACCTGCAGTTGTTCGTTAGCCACAGCCTGCTGATCCTCGGCCTGACCTTGACCCTGATGCTGGTCAAAGGCTGCGTGGTGGCAGCACTGGTCAAGTTGCGCGGCAGCGACGCCGAGACGGCCTGGCGCAGTGGCCTGGCACTGGCCCAAGGCGGCGAGTTCTGCTTTGCGCTGATGGCGCAGATGCAGCAGAGCCGGCTGATCCCCGACGAATTCAACGGCCTGCTGCTGGCCGCCACCTTCTGTTCGATGCTGCTGACCCCGCTGCTGTTGCGCGCCGCGCCGCGCATTGCCCTGCGTCTGCACCGCAAACCCAACCAGCAAGTGCAGTTGGAACACATCACCGCGTTGAATGCCGAGTTACGCGGGCACGCGGTGATCTGCGGCTATGGACGCGTCGGCCAATCCATCGGGCGTTTCCTGCGCAAGGAACAACAGGCCTTCATCGCCCTGGATGACGATCCGGAACGGGTTCAGGAAGCCGCCACCGAAGACAGCAGCGTGCATTATGGCGACTGCCGGCGGGGCGCCCTGCTGAGTGCGGTCGGCCTGGAACGCGCGCGGCTGGTGGTGATTGCGGTGGACAACACCGATGTGGCGCTGGTGGTGCTGAAGGAGGCGCGCCGGATCAACCCCCAGGTGCCGATCCTGGTGCGTACTCGCGATGACAGCCAACTGGCTGAACTGAAAGCCGCGGGCGCCACCGAAGTGGTACCCGAGCTGTTGGAGTCGAGCCTGATGCTCGCCTCCCATGCGTTAATCCTGCTGGGCCTGCCGGACCAACAGGTGCAGACGCGGGTCGATGAAGTGCGGCAGAACCGCTATCGCCTGCTGCACGGTTTTTACGCGCAACCGGACGACGAAGAACAGGCGCCGATCAATCCTGACTGACCGCGCCGATCTTGTGGATCGACAGGTCCGCACCGTAATACTCCTGCTCCTGGCTCAGGCGCAGCCCGGTGACGCGCTTGAGCACGCCGTACACCAGCAAGCCGCCGAGCAGCGCCACCAGCACGCCGAGGGCCGTGCCGATCAATTGGCTGATCAGGCTCACACCGCCCAGCCCACCCAGGGCGGTCTGGCCGAAGATGCCACAGGCAATGCCGCCCCACACGCCGCAGAGGCCGTGCAACGGCCACACACCCAGTACATCGTCGATCTTCCAGCGATCCTGTGCCGCGATGAAACACCACACGAACAACCCGCCGGCGACAGCACCGGTCACCAGCGCGCCCACCGGGTGCATCAGGTCTGAGCCGGCGCAAATGGCCACCAGCCCGGCCAGCGGGCCGTTGTGCAGGAAGCCCGGGTCATTGCGGCCGATGATCAACGCAGCGACCGTGCCGCCGACCATCGCCATCAGCGAGTTGACCGCCACCAGGCCGCTCACGCCGTTCAGGGTCTGTGCGCTCATCACGTTGAAACCGAACCAACCGACGATCAGGATCCACGAACCCAACGCCAGGAACGGAATGCTCGACGGCGCGAACGCCACCAGGCGCCCTTCGCGGTAGCGCCCATTGCGCGGGCCGAGCAACAACACCGCCGCCAGTGCCAGCCAGCCGCCCATGGCGTGTACCACCACGGAACCGGCAAAGTCATGGAAGCTGGCGCCAAAGGTCGCGAGCAGCCAGGCTTGCAGGCCGAAATTGCCGTTCCACGCCATGCCTTCGAAAAACGGGTAGATAAACGCCACGATCAACGCCGTGGCGCAGAGCTGTGGAGCGAACCTTGCACGTTCTGCGATGCCACCGGAAATGATCGCCGGGATCGCGGCCGCAAAGGTCAGCAGGAAGAAAAACTTCACCAGGCCATAACCATGGTCGGCGCTGATCACCGCAGCCGGTTGCATGAAGCTCACGCCGTAGGAGATCCAATAGCCTATAAAGAAATAAGCCAGGGTGGAGATGGCGAAGTCGCTGAGGATTTTCGACAGCGCGTTGACCTGGTTCTTCTGACGCACCGTGCCGACTTCCAGGAACGCGAAGCCGGCGTGCATGGCCAGGACCATGACCGCACCGATCAGGATAAACAGGGTGTTGGAGCTGTGGACGAGCGTGTCCACTGCACTTTGCAGAGTTTCCATGGAAGTTGGCAGGCCTGCAGTAAGGCAAAAAAGCACCAAAGCGGGTCAAGCCAGGTATTTGCGCACTAAATTGGCACCTGCGGCCCCACCCCTTTTCAGAGGGCGTGAACCGCTTTAGCGCAGCGATCAACACAACAGGCCGTTACCGACAGGGTTTTTCCGCGAGTTTGAGTTATTTAGGGTAAGGTTTTTCAAGGCTTGCTGCCCCACCGCCCGGATTCAGCGCAGACTCGTTGGCCCGCGCACCAAGGCGTAGCAAAAGCTGTACCAGACAATTGCACTGAACCTTCACCGAGCCCGGTGACTCGAAACCACTACATACCGATCAGCCAATCACGGAGATAACCATGGCCCGAAGCACTGCAAAGAACGCCCAGGAAATACTGATGGCGGATTTTCAAACCCTGGTGACTGACACCGAAAGGTTGCTGAACGACACCAAGGTACTCGCGGGCGACCAGGCCGATGAGCTGCGCGCCAAGATCCAGGAATCGCTGCTGCAGGCCCGTGAAACCCTGAAGTTGACTGAAGACTCCCTGCGCGAACGCGGCCAGGCGGCGGTCACCGCCACTGAAGACTACGTGCAGGCCAACCCTTGGCAGTCGGTGGGCATTGCCGCCGGCGTGGGCTTTTTGATCGGCCTGCTGGCCACAAGGCGCTAATACCATGTCTATCGGCGAATCCAGCTCGACCACGAGCTCAACCTCAAGGCGTCTGGGCGCGGCCGTGCTGGGCTTGCTGCACAGTCACGTCGAATTGTTTGGCATTGAATTGCAGGAACAGAAGGCCCGCACCGTCAGCCTGTTGCTGTTTGCCGGCCTGGCGCTGGTGTTTGCGCTGCTGTTGCTGGTGGGGTTATCGACGTTGGTGATGATCCTGGTGTGGGACACCGGCTACCGGCTGACCGGGATTATCTGCCTCTGCGTGTTCTATACCCTGGCCGCCGCGTTCTGCGGGGTGCGCTTGAAAGCGGCGGTATTCGATGAGTCCACGCCTTTCCACGCCACCCTCGAAGAATTGGCCAATGACCGGGAGCGCCTGCTGCCATGAGCTCGAATGAAAACCAGCAAACCTCCCGCCGAGAAATGCGCAAGGCTTTGATTCGCCTGCGCATGGAAATGCACCGTCAGGAGATCCGCCACGAGTCCCAGCAGTTGATGCTGCCGCTGAACAAGGTGCGCAACATGGGCCAGAGTCTGCAGGGCGGCCTGGGCATCAAGCACGCGCCGCTGTGGGGCGTGGCCGCCGTGACCCTGATGGGCTTCTTCACGGGCAAGGGCGCCAAGGGTGGCGGCATCGGCGGCGTGACGCGCCTGGTGCGCCTCGGTGCCGGCTTGATCCCGCTGATCAAGTTGGCCATGCAGGGCACTTCGCGTAAGAGCTGAGCGTACTGGCTGCATTCTTGCTAACAGAACTGGCCCGGCCCTCGTTTTCGAGGGCCGGGTCTTTTTTTCGCCACCTCTCTTAAGGAGGCCCCGTGATCGACGGGCAACCGCTCGCCTGCTTCCAACCGTTTATCGACACCGCCACGGGCCGCATCGCCGGCGTCGAGGCCTTGGGCCGCCTGCGCCAGGCGGATGGCCGCTTGCAGTCCGTCGGCCCGCTGTTCGCCGACCCACGCACCCCAGGTGTAACCTTGCGTCGCCTCGACCGGCAGATCCGCGACAACGCCTTGAGCCGCTTGCACGAAGCGCCTGAAGACTGGTTCATGAGCCTGAACATCTCGCCACGCTGGATCAACCGGCTACGCCCCGGCCAGGCGCTGCCGAGCCTCAAGCAAATCCACAGGCACCGCGTCGATCCGCGGCGCATCGTGTTCGAGATCACTGAACTGGGTGGCGACATCCAGCGGATGGCTGACGTGGTGGCGCGTTACCGCGAAGCCGGCGCGCGCATCGCCATCGACGACTTTGGCGCCGGTTATTCCCAACTCGACCGGGTACTGGCATTGCAGCCGGATATTCTCAAGCTGGACATGCGCCTGTTCCAGGACGCAGCCCGCGGCGGGCCTGGCAGCGAAGTGGTGCGGGCCCTGGCGCAAATGGCCGAGAAGACCGGCTGCTGGATCATCGCCGAAGGCGTGGAGACCGAAGCGCAGTTGAGCTTTGCCCTGGAGTGCGGCGCGCGCTATGTGCAGGGCTATCTGTTTGCCCAGGCCCGGTTGGACTGGTTCGCCACCGACGCCTTCGTGGCACGTTTCGCCCAGTTGCGCACGGTCTACGTCCAGCAAAAGCTGGCAGAGCGCGGGCGCATCATGCAACTGCGCCAGCAATTGGCCGAGCTGATGACTATCCTGCAAACCTGGGCCCAGGCACAGGCGCCGCTGAGCCAACTGCCGCATCTGCCGGCGTTTCCCTGGCTGCTGCGCTTCTACCAGTGCGACCGGCATGGCACCCAACTGACGCCTAACTTCGAATGGCACCAGGACGCCTGGCAGGCCGACAGCCGCTACCTGGGCCACAACTGGTCGTGGCGCCCCTACTTTTATCACCTGCTGGCCGAAGGTTGGGAGGAGCGCCGCCTGAGCCTGTCCTCGACCTACCGCGACGCGACCACCAACCGGTATTGCCTCACCGCCGGACAATTCTTCGAAAACGGTCAGCGTTTGCTCTTAATCGATATCGACGCGGCCGGGTTGTAGATTTTCGCTTGCCCAGGCCGCGCTGAACCGGGAAGCTGGGAGGGTCATTCACCCTACGGAGAGCATCCGCCTTGGATTGGCCCACCCTGCTGACCCGCGAACGTCTTGGCAAACCGCTGCACAGCCCGGAAGAACTGGGACGTAGCCCGTTTCACAAAGACCACGACCGTATTATCTTCTCCGGCGCGTTTCGTCGCCTGGGCCGCAAGACCCAAGTGCACCCGGTCTCCAGCAACGACCATATCCATACCCGCCTGACCCATTCCCTGGAAGTGAGCTGCGTAGGCCGCTCCCTCGGCATGCGCGTCGGCGAGACCCTGCGCGGCGCCCTGCCCGACTGGTGCGACCCGAGCGACCTGGGCATGGTGGTGCAATCGGCCTGCCTGGCCCATGACATCGGCAACCCGCCGTTCGGGCACTCCGGTGAAGACGCCATTCGCCACTGGTTCCAGCAGGCCGCAGGACGTGGCTGGCTGGATGACATGAGCAGCGCCGAGCGCAACGATTTCCTCAACTTCGAAGGCAACGCCCAGGGCTTTCGCGTGTTGACCCAGCTCGAATACCACCAGTTCGACGGCGGTACGCGGCTGACCTACGCCACCCTGGGCACGTACCTGAAATACCCCTGGACCGCCCGGCATGCCGATTCCCTGGGCTACAAGAAACACAAGTTCGGCTGCTACCAGAGCGAGCTGCCGATCCTCGAGCAGATCGCTCACAAGCTCGGCCTGCCGCAACTTGAAGAACAACGCTGGGCCCGGCATCCGCTGGTGTACCTGATGGAAGCGGCGGACGACATCTGCTACGCCCTGATCGACCTGGAAGACGGCCTGGAAATGCAGTTGCTGGAATACGCCGAAGTCGAGTCGCTGCTATTGGACCTGGTGGGCGATGACCTGCCCCAGACCTATCGCCAACTCGGCGCGCAGGATTCGCGGCGACGCAAACTGGCGATCCTGCGCGGCAAGGCCATCGAGCATTTGACCAACGCGGCGGCGCGGGCCTTCGTCGAGCAGCAGGATGCCTTGCTGGCCGGCACGCTGCCCGGCGATCTGGTGGAACACATGCACGGCCCCGCCAAACGCTGCGTTCTGGATGCCAAGGACATGGCGCGCAAGAAGATCTTCCAGGACAAGCGCAAGACCCTGCACGAAATCGGCGCCTACACCACGCTGGAAATCCTCCTGAACGCTTTCTGCGGCGCGGCACTGGAACAGCACGGCGGGCGCACGCCGTCGTTCAAGAACCGCCGCATTCTCGACTTGCTGGGCAACAACGCACCAAACCCTGAGTGGCCGCTGCACGCTTCGTTCCTACGCATGATCGACTTCATCGCCGGCATGACCGACAGCTATGCCACCGAAATGGCGCGGGAAATGACCGGACGTTCCAGCCCTCAATAAACGAGCACCATCAAGCCGCCTGTCTCCTCTAAGGAATCCACCTACAAAGGGAACAGAGCGGCCTGATCGAATTCGCACAAACACACGATGAATAATCACGCACGCTCCCGGCGACCCTGGCGACCTGTTCCTACGCGCCCTCCCTCGACGCTTGACTCACCGTGTGGCCCCCAATGCCCAGCTATCCGCTTCGTATCCTGTTGGTGGAGGATCATCCCTTTCAACTCCTCGCCACCCAGTGCCTGCTGAGGAGCTTCGGCTTCGCAAGGCTGACCCCGACCGAAAACGCCGAGCAGGCAATCTGTGCCATGGCGCAGGCCGAGGTACCCTTCGACATTATCCTGTGTGATCAATGCCTGCCCGACCTGCCGGGACTCGAACTGATCGAGATCGCCAGCCGCAGGCGCTTTACCACGACCGCCATCCTGCTGAGCGGATTGCCGGCGGCTGAACTCGCCAGTTTGATAAACCAGGCCGTCGATCGTGGCCTGCCACTGCTCGGTTATTTATCGAAACCGCTGAACAGGGATGAACTGGCGCACTTGCTCTGCCCATTATTAAAGTTACGCCTGTAGGATTTAAACACTATTGCCCGACGAAAAGGGCCGGTACTGTCACCGTTAAATCCATGGCAGCCGCCTCTAACCCACTTCTTCCTCGAACACTGACCTATCGCTTCACGAAGCCTTAGCGACCAGTAGGCCATTACCTTTTTTACTGTAGGAATATTCCTGTTTTATACCTACTCCCCCCTGAGCTCATGCGCCTTACTCCGCTTCTGAGCTAATGTGCCCACTTTATTTTGCACTTGCACGGAATGTGACCATGAACACAGTTTTTATTATCGATGACCATCCGGTTATACGGCTTGCCATCCGAATGTTGCTGGAGCACGAAGGCTATAAAGTGGTCGGCGAAACGGATAACGGATGCGACGCCATTCAAATGGTCCGCGAATGCCTGCCGGACCTGATTATCCTGGATATCAGCATTCCCAAGCTGGACGGGCTCGAAGTACTCTGCCGCTTCAACGCGATGAACACGTCGATGAAGACCCTGATCCTGACGGCCCAGTCGCCCACGCTGTTCGCCACACGCTGCATGCGCTCGGGCGCCGATGGCTATGTGTGCAAGGAAGGCGACCTGAGCGAATTGCTCAGCGCCATTCGCGCGGTGTTGTCCGGTTACAACTATTTCCCCAGCCAGGCACTCACCACCAGCGGTATAGAGGGCGTGGAGTCCCAGGAACTTGAACTGTTCAAGTCCGTCAATGACCGGGAACTAATGGTATTACAACTTTTTGCACAAGGCCGCACTAACAAGGAAATTGCCAAAGGTATGTTCCTTAGTAATAAAACAGTGAGTACTTATAAAAAGCGGCTGATGCAAAAACTTCAAGCCAAATCCTTGGTAGACCTTATCGAGATGGCAAAACGAAACGCGCTAGTGTGAGAAAGTGGATGCCCAGCCGTATTAAGGACTACCTGATCATATTGAGTGCCAGTCTGTGCTTGAGCACCGTCGTGCTCGCGAACCAACCAACGGGCCCGGAATATCTCACCTTATTGAGCCGTTCAGGCTCGTTTCAACTGGACACCCACCTGAACAAGACCCAGCGTCAATGGCTGCAAAACAAGCGTGAATTGGTGCTGGGCGCCGCATCCCCTGACTACCCTCCCTTCGACCTCACCTCCAGCGGCCGCGACTATGAGGGCCTCACCGCCGATTACGCCGGCCTGCTGTCCAGGGCCCTGGCGCTGCCGGTGAAGGTGTTGCGCTACGCTTCCCGCAAGGATGCGATTCACGCTCTTGAAAGCGGGGAGATCGACCTGCTGGGCTCCTCCAACGGTTTCGAGGCGCAAAACCCGAACCTTACGCTGTCCGAACCCTACGCCGTGGACCAGCCGGTACTGGTCACCCGCGAGGGTGAGACGCGCAGCCTGGATGATGGCCTGGCCGGGATGCGCCTGTCGCTGGTCTACCACTACCTGCCCCTGAGCGAGGTGGAAAAACTGTATCCCAAGGCGATCATCCGCACCTACCCCTCTTATCAAAACGCCCTGAATGCGGTGGCATTCGATCAGGCCGACGTCTTCCTCGGCGATACCATTTCCACTCATTACATGATCAACAAGGGCTACCTGAAAAATATCCGCATGGCCAACTTCGGCAAGCACGAGGCCTACGGTTTCAGCTTTGCCATGCTTCAACACCAGCGCACCCTCCTGAGTATCGTCGACGCGGTATTGACCGCCGTGCCTGCCGCTGAGCGGGAGGCGATCGCCAAGCGCTGGAGCACCGGCAGCGACATCCTGCTGACCGCCGAGAAGCTGCAACTGACCCAACGCGAGGAGCGTTGGCTGAAGGACCACCCGGTGGTCAAAGTGATCGTGAACGAGACCTTCGCGCCACTGACCTTCTTTGATGCGGATGGCAACTTCCGTGGCATCACCGCCGACTTGCTCGAGCTGATTCGCCTGCGCACCGGGCTGCGCTTCGAGATGCAGCGAGGCCGAGACGTGAACGCGATGATCGAACAGGTCGACGCCGGCAACATCGACATCATCGGCGCAATCGTGCCCAGCGCTGAACGGGAAGCCCAACTGAACTTCAGCCGACCTTACCTGGAAAACTCCTATGTGCTGCTGACTCGCAATGAGCCCAATGCGCCGGCGAACCTGGAGCAAATGGCCGGCAAGCGCCTGGCACTCACCCCGGGCAACCCCCTGGAAGCCTTCCTGCGCAGCGACTATCCAGAGATCCAACTGGTCAAGGCCAGCGACACCTTCAAGGCGTCCGAACTGCTGGCCCAAGGGCACGTGGAAGGCGCGGTGAATTCCCTGGTGGTGGCCAACTATTTCCTGTCGTCCCAGGTGTTCCAGGACAAATTGCAGATCAGCAGCGGCATCGGCACCTTCCCCGCCACCTTTTCCCTGGCGACCGCGCGCGGTGCCACCGAGCTCAGCTCGATCCTCGATAAAGCCCTGCTAAGCATCGCCCCGGATGAACTGGGGGTGATCAACAGTCGCTGGCGAGGCTACACCTCGGCCTCCGATAGCTACTGGCGCAACTATCACCAACTGATCGCACGCATCATCATCGTAACCGGGCTGTTGCTGTTGATCTCCCTGGGCTGGAACGCCTACATGCGTCGCCAGATCAAGCACCGCAAAATGGCCGAACGCGCCCTCAGTGACCAGTTCGAATTCATGCGCGCGCTGGTCAACGAGACCCCGCACCCGATCTATGTGCGCGATCGAAACGGCTTGCTGCAGACCTGCAATGACAGCTACCTGCAGGTGTTCGACGTCAAGCGCGAGGACGTGATCGGCAAAAGCGCCATCCAGATGAGCGAGGCCCTGGAAACCGAAGCCGTTCAATATCACGACGATTACCAGCGGGTAATGAGCGAGGGCAACCCGCTGATTCTGGACCGCACCCTGCATATCCGCGGAAAAAAACTGACGATCTACCACTGGATCCTGCCGTACCGCGATTCCATCGGAGAAGTGCAAGGCATCATTGGCGGCTGGATCGATATCAGCGAGCGGCGCCAACTGTTCGACGAAATTCGCGCCGCCAAAGAGCGCGCCGACGAGGCCAACCGGGCCAAGAGCACGTTCCTCGCCACCATGAGCCATGAAATCCGCACGCCGATGAACGCGGTGATCGGCATGCTCGAACTGACGCTCAAGCGCGCCGACCAGGGCCATCTCGACCGCCCGGCCATCGAAGTGGCGTACAACTCGGCCAAGGACCTGCTGGAACTGATCGGCGATATCCTGGACATCGCACGCATCGAATCCGGGCGCCTGAGCCTGGCACCGGAGCGCGTCAACCTGCGCGAAGTCATTGAGTCGGTGGTGCGTGTCTTCGACGGCCTGGCGCGCCAGAAAACCCTCAGCCTGTCCCTTGAGTTCAAGCCCAACCTGGACGACACCGAAGTGCTGATCGACCCGCTGCGCTTCAAGCAGGTGCTGTCGAACCTGGTCAGCAACGCCATCAAGTTCACCGAGCGCGGCCAGGTGAAGATCAAGGTGGAGGTTTTGCCCACCGAGCAGGCGCAGCAGGTCGAGATGAAACTGGTGGTCGAGGACACCGGGATAGGCATCAGCCGAGATGATCAATTGCGCCTGTTCGAACCCTTTGCCCAGGCCGACAATTCCGGGCAGCTGGCCAGGAGCGGCGCCGGCCTGGGGCTGGTGATCTGCCGCAGCCTGTGCGCGATGATGGGCGGGCAATTGAGCCTGAGCAGCGTGCCCATGGTCGGCACCCAGGTGCACGTCAACCTGAACATGACGCGCTTGCAGCCGGAACAGCTACGGGTGGAACACACACCCTCGGCGCCCGCGACCGCACCGGTGCTCAATGTACTGGTGGTGGATGATCATCCCGCAAACCGCTTGCTGATGTGCCAGCAACTGGCTTACCTGGGGCACCAGTACACCGCCGCCCAGAACGGCGCCGCGGGTTTCCAGGCCTGGCGCCAGGAACGCTTCGACCTGATCATCGCCGACTGCAACATGCCCATCATGAACGGCTACGAGCTGAGCCGCTCGATCCGCGAGTACGAACAGCGTGAGCAACTGGCGCCCTGCGTGATCCTGGGTTTTACCGCCAACGCCCAGCCTGAAGAGAAGCAACGCTGCGCTGAAGCGGGCATGAACGATTGCCTGTTCAAACCCATCAGCCTTACGGCATTGGAGCGGCAATTGGCGCAGATCAGCCCTCAGCCCACCGATCTGAACCTGGACCTCGGCAACTTCGAGGCCCTGACCGGCGGCGATCCGCAATTGAGCCGGCGTTTGCTGGAAGAGTTGTTGAGCAGCAGTCAACATGATCGCCAGGAACTGACAGCCCTGCTTGAAGCCCATGCCCCGCTTCAGGAGATTGTCGAGCAGGCGCACAAGATCAAGGGCGCCGCGCGTATCGTCCAGGCGACGCCGCTCGCGGGGCAGTGTGAAGCGGTTGAACAGGCGTGCGCTCGGGGAGATGACTGGCTGCTGGTTGAAGCGGGTGTGAAGTGTCTGCAGAAGCTCATGCTGGAATTGGAGAGGTTACTGCGAGTGCAGCTTCATATGTTGGACTCACAGTAGTGAGCGGGCTTGTCGAATCGTCGCACCGCCCGCGCTGGGTGGCGAAGCCGCCCCAAAACCATTCACCGCGATCCTTCAGACAGAATGCGGTGTTCCGATTGGGGCGGCTTCGCCACCCAGCGCGGGGCAAGCCCGCTCACTACAGGGGTGTGGATATCCGTGCTTCAGCAATCGGTCAAACGCAGGAAAATCGCCGCCAGCTGTTCAATACCGGCCTGATCTTCAAGGGTAAACCGCCCCAGCGACGGGCTGTCGAGGTCAAGCACGCCAATCAGTTTGCCGTCCTTGACCAGTGGCACCACCAACTCGCTGTTCGACGCACTGTCGCAGGCGATATGTCCGGGAAATTCATGCACATCCTCCACCCGCTGGGTTTGCCGCGACGCAGCCGCCGCACCGCATACCCCGCGGCCGAAGGGAAT
Organism: Pseudomonas sp. SWRI18; assembly: GCF_014268345.1. NCBI lineage: Bacteria > Pseudomonadati > Pseudomonadota > Gammaproteobacteria > Pseudomonadales > Pseudomonadaceae > Pseudomonas > Pseudomonas sp. SWRI18. The sequence continues at coordinate 47,586 of NZ_JACCQQ010000019.1, read as the reverse complement.
GCGCACACAGGCGATCTGGCCCTGGAACGGTCCGAGCACCAATTCTTCGTTACGGTTGAGGTAAAAGCCGGCCCAGTTCAAGTCGTCGAGCTGGTTGAACAGGAACGCCGAAAACTGCGCGCTGTTGGCGATGAAATCGCGCTCATCGGCCAGCAGCGATTCCAACTGTGCGCAGAGCATGCCATAGCCTTGCAGGCCAGTACCGGCGGTTTGCAGGTCGATCATGGTTGACGCTCCAGCAATTTGAGGCCCACCCAGTAACGGGCGAATTGGTACGCGCAACGGCCGTTGCGGTTGCCGCGTCCGGTCGCCCAGCGCACGGCAAGGATGTCGAGGGCGTCGTCGCGCTGCCATTGCAGGCCGGCCTTGTTCGCCAGTTCGCCGATCCAGTGCTCCACCACGTCCAGGAAATGCTCCTGAGTAAACGGGTAGAACGACAGCCATAGGCCAAAACGGTCGGACAGGGCGATCTTGTCTTCCACCGCTTCGCTGGGGTGCAGCTCGCCATCCACGCGCTTCCAGTTGTCATTGTCGCTCTGGTTTTCCGGCACCAGGTGGCGGCGGTTGGAAGTGGCATACAGCAGCACGTTTTCCGGTGCCTGTTCGAGGGAGCCGTCGAGCACGCTCTTGAGCACGCGGTAATCGCCTTCGCCGGCCTCGAATGACAAGTCGTCGCAGAACAGGATAAAACGCTGCGGCAGCTTGAGCAGTTGCTCGACCACCCGTGGCAGATCGGCCAGGTGGTCACGCTCGATTTCGATCAGGCGCAAGCCGGCCTTGGCGTGCTGCGCCAGCAAGGCGCGCACCATGGAGGATTTGCCGGTGCCGCGCGAACCCCATAGCAGCGCATGGTTGGCGGGTAGGCCATCGATGAATTGCTGGGTGTTGCGCGCCAATGTTTCACGTTGCTTGTCGACACCGATCAAGTCGGACAGGCGCATGTCCAGGCTCACGTCCAGCGGTAGCAGGAAACCATTGCGCCCTTCACGTTGCCAGCGGGCAGCCAGGCACTGGTTCCAGTCGATGGCTTGACGGGGCGCGGGCAACCACGGCTCCAGGCGGGTGAGCACTGCATCGGCGCGCTCAAGAAAGGCACTCAATCGAGAATCCACGATTATTCCTCTGGCAAGTTTTTGCAAAAGATGGCGTATTGGCAACCCTGCGGCAGACCGCACAAGGCTGCGTAAAAAAAAACGATTCATGCCGGGCAAGCCAGAGCGTGTGGATGTTCAGCTATGCTTGCCGGGCGAAGGGAAACGTGAAGTGGTTCAACACTCGATGGATATCAAGTTCGCCCACCGCTTGTCTTATAAACAAGCCAGATTGACGGTGCTGGTCGGTTTCGTCTTGGGAACCTTGCTCAGCCTGATCCAGATCGGCATTGATTATGCCAGCGAAGACGCATCCATCAACCGCGAAATTCGCTCGCTGATCGAAATCAGCCACAACCCCGCGTCACGCATCGCCTACAACATCGACGCCGAACTGGCCCAGGAACTGACCCTGGGCCTGCTGCACTCCCCCGCCATCGTTCATGCCCAGATAATCGATAATAACGGCGTTGTACTCGCCGATGTCGAACGGCCGCGCCAGGAAAGCAGCTACCGCCCTCTCAGTGACTTTCTGTTTGGTGCCAACCGTCGATTTGAAGACCGCCTGTTCCTCAGCCACCTGCCCGGCGAGTCCCTCGGCATCCTGCGCCTGGACGTAGACACCTATGCCTTTGGCAGCCGCTTTCTGCGCCGTGCCGAGATAACCCTGCTCAACGGTTTCGTGCGCAGCCTGCTGCTGACCGGCATCCTGCTGGGCTTGTTCTACGTGATGCTGACCCAACCGCTGGTACGCATTATCCGTGAGCTGAGCAACCGCAAGCAGGCACGCCTGGATTGCCCGCCTGGCCACGAACACGACGAAATCGGCGTGTTGGTCAAGGTTGCCAACCAGCAGTTCGAAAACATGGAGACCGAGATCCAGCAACGCCGTCATGCCGAAGATCGACTGACCGAATACCTGGCGCAACTGGAAGACATCGTTTCGGCGCGCACCTTGGAGCTCAAGGCCAGCAACCAGCGGCTGAGCCAGTCCAACGACGAACTGGAAGCGGCAAAGATGCATGCAATAAGCATGGCCCAGGCGCGGGCGGCATTCCTGGCCAATATGAGCCACGAGATCCGCACCCCGCTCAACGGCCTGCTGGGGATGATCGCGCTGTCACTGGACAGCCCGCTCAATGCCGAACAGCGCCAGCAACTGTCCATCGCCCATGATTCGGGCAAGGTGCTGGTGGAATTGCTCAACGATATTCTCGACCTGTCCAAGTTCGACGCCGGCCAGTTGGAGCTGGAGCGCATCCCCTTCGATCTGGGCTCGCTGGTGGAAGACACCGCCAACCTGCTGTCACAAAACGCGGCGCCCAGCGTCGAACTGACCTGCCTGATCGACCCGCGGTTTCCCGCCCAGGTGCTCGGCGACCCGACCCGTGTGCGGCAAATCGTCAGCAATCTGTTGTCCAATGCGCTGAAATTCACGCGCTTCGGCCGAGTGGATGTGCGCCTCAGCGCGCTTGATGACCGGGTGCGCATCGAGGTCTGCGATACCGGTATCGGCATTGCGCAAGAGGCTCAGGTGAAGATCTTCCAGCCCTTCACCCAGGCCGGCGCCGGCATCACGCGCCAGTTTGGCGGCACCGGCCTCGGCCTGGCATTGACGCACAACTTGTGTGAAGCGATGAAGGGCCGGCTGAGCATCAGTTCCGAGGTGGGTTTCGGTAGCCAGTTCTGCGCCGACCTGCCGTTGGCGACGCATTTGCCTGCGGTACCACCGCCACCGCTCAAGGGTGAAGTGATCGTGATCACCAATGCCGGCAGCGGGCTGACCGAACTGCTCACTACCTTGCTGCCGCATTGGGCGCTGACACCCCGCTGCTACACGCAAGACGACGACCTGAGCGGGCAAAACCCAGACCTGCTGATCACCGACTGCCCCGAATGCCTGTTTCGCCTGCGGCCTTTTATCGGCGCGCCGATCCTGCTGGTGACCGCCTATGGCAATTTCATGCCCAGCGAAGAAGTCGCGGCACTGGCACCGTTACAGCAACAGGCGCGCCCATTGAGCCGCAACGCGCTGTATCAGATCCTGGAACGCAACTTGCGCAGCGATGCCCGACGGGTCCTTGATCCGATCCAGATAGAAGCCGCGCCACTGGCACACCGGGCCCGTATCCTGCTGGTGGAAGACAATCCGGTCAACCAACTGGTGGCCAAGGGCATGCTCAGCAAGCTGGGGTGTGAAGTGATCGTGGCCGCCCACGGTGGCGAGGCGCTCAGGTTTCTCGAAGACCAACGCTTCGACCTGGTGTTGATGGACTGCAACATGCCGGTGATGGACGGCTACGAGGCCAGCCGGCAGATCCGTCGCAGCGGGCGCTGGCCTGACCTTCCGATCGTCGCCTTGACCGCCAACGCGCTGTCCGAAGAGCGCGAACGGTGCCGGGCCGCGGGCATGAATGACTACCTGGCCAAGCCGTTTCGCCGTGAGGAACTCAGCGGCTTGCTGGAGCTGTGGGTGCCGAAGACGACAAGTCTCTGACCTGTCGGCTCATTTGAGCAGGGCTTCGATCTCCTGGGTGAGGTCCTGCGGCTTGGTGGTCGGGGCAAAGCGCTTGACCACCTGGCCGTCGCGGCCAATGAGGAACTTGGTGAAATTCCACTTGATCCCCTTGGAACCCAGCAGCCCCGGCGCTTGTTTTTTCAACTGTACGAACAACGGGTGGGCAGCGCCGCCATTCACGTCGACCTTCTTGAACAGCGGGAAGCTGACACCGAAATTCAATTCGCAGAATTCGGAAATCGCCCCCTCGTTACCCGGCTCTTGCTTGCCGAACTGATTGCACGGAAAACCCAGCACCACCAGGCCTTGGTCCTTGTACTGCTGCCAGAGTTGCTCCAGGCCCTTGTACTGCGGGGTGAAGCCACATTTGCTGGCGGTATTGACCACCAGGATGGCCTTGCCGGCGAAATCGGCCAAGGTCTTTTGCTCACCTTTGATGGTAGTGCAAGGGATGCTCAGCAGGTTGTCGCTCATGGCGGTGGCTCGATAAGGGATTAAAGAGGAAGAAACATAGTAGCCAACTCGATTGAGTACAATTTAATTGACCGCGATGATGGCGCGATATCAATGTGGGAGCCCGCTCCCACATTTTCGATCGGTTTACAGCCTTATAACTAGCGCGGGACGAAGTCCAGGCACACCGAGTTGATGCAATAGCGCAGGCCCGTCGGTGGCGGACCGTCCGGGAACACATGGCCCAGGTGCGCGTCGCATTTTGCGCAAGTGACTTCGGTGCGGATCATGCCGTGGCTGACATCACGGATCTCGATCATTGCGCTGTCGGCGATCGGCTCATAAAAGCTGGGCCAGCCGCAGCCGGAATCAAACTTGGCACGGGAGTCGAACAGCGGCTCGTTGCAGCAAATGCAGTGGTACACGCCGTCCGTCCTGGTGTCGTTGTACTTGCCGCTGAACGGTCGCTCGGTGCCCTTGAGACGGCACACGTTGTACTGTTCCGGGTCGAGCATCGCCTTCCATTCTTCAACGGTTTTCTGCAACTTTTCCATCGGTACACCTCGGCAACTGAAAAACCCTGATCTGGATCTTTTCCGTGGATCAGGTGGCACGTATGATTGCGCCTCTTCAAAACGCCAGTCTGGCACCCGCGCTACCGGCATTCAAACGTATTTATGGGGGCGGCCCCGGCGGATTCACAGTACGGTAGTGCCCACACCGTCTGGATCGTTCATTTTCAGGATCACATCGCCATGCAGGTCAGCAAATCGAACAAGCTCGCCAACGTCTGCTACGACATTCGCGGCCCAGTGCTCAAGCACGCCAAGCGCCTGGAAGAGGAAGGCCATCGCATCCTCAAGCTGAACATTGGCAACCCGGCGCCTTTTGGTTTCGAAGCGCCTGACGAAATCCTCCAGGACGTGATCCGCAACCTGCCCACCGCCCAAGGCTACAGCGATTCGAAGGGCCTGTTCAGCGCGCGCAAGGCGGTGATGCAGTACTACCAGCAAAAGCAGGTCGAAGGTGTCGGCATTGAAGACATCTACCTGGGCAATGGCGTGTCCGAGCTGATCGTGATGTCCATGCAGGCCCTGCTCAATAATGGCGATGAAGTGCTGGTGCCGGCGCCGGATTATCCGCTGTGGACCGCCGCCGTCACACTGGCCGGCGGCCACCCGGTGCACTACCTGTGTGACGAGGGCGCCGACTGGTTCCCGGACCTGGCCGACATCAAGGCCAAGATCACCCCGAACACCAAGGCCCTGGTGATCATCAACCCGAACAACCCGACCGGCGCGGTGTATTCCAGGGAAGTGTTGCTGGGCATGCTGGAACTGGCGCGCCAGCACAACCTGGTGGTGTTCTCCGACGAGATCTACGACAAGATCCTCTACGACGATGCTGTGCACATCTGCACCGCCTCCCTGGCGCCGGACCTGCTGTGCCTGACGTTCAACGGCCTGTCCAAATCCTACCGCGTGGCGGGTTTCCGCTCCGGCTGGATCGCCATCTCCGGCCCCAAGCACAACGCCCAGAGCTACATCGAAGGCATCGACATGCTGGCCAACATGCGCCTGTGTGCCAACGTGCCAAGCCAGCACGCCATCCAGACCGCCCTGGGCGGCTACCAGAGCATCAATGACCTGGTCCTGCCCCAGGGCCGCCTGCTCGAGCAGCGCAACCGCACCTGGGAACTGCTCAACGCAATTCCGGGCGTAAGCTGCGTGAAACCCATGGGCGCGCTGTACGCGTTCCCGCGGATCGATCCCAAGGTATGCCCGATCCTGAACGACGAAAAGTTCGTGCTCGACCTGTTGCTGTCGGAAAAGCTGCTGGTCGTGCAAGGCACTGCGTTCAACTGGCCGTGGCCGGATCACTTCCGCGTGGTGACGCTGCCGCGCGTGGATGACCTGGAGATGGCCATTGGTCGCATCGGCAACTTCCTCAAGTCCTATCGCCAGTAGCGCAGATGGCGCTGTACGAACGGCAATCGGTCGTACAGCGCGTATCTGGCAACACTTCTCTGCCCAGGCGCCACTGCAGCAACCTTCTGGCCGGGCAACCGGCACCCAGCCCCCGTAATTACTGGGGTGCAACGCACCGACGCAGCGATAACCCCGCCTTTTTCGTGTCGGAAATGCCCTTCAAGACTCTTCATTCCGGCTGTAGGACACAGTTTGAAATAGTCGCTCGGTTGAATCACCCCATGGCGCACCTTATATACCCCGCAGTACGCGACATATTAAGCATGAGGAGAACTCTACAACCATGATGCGCATCCTGCTGTTCTTGGCCACTAACCTTGCGGTCGTGCTGATTGCCAGCATTACCTTGAGCCTTTTCGGCTTCAACGGGTTCATGGCGGCCAACGGGGTTGACCTGAACCTCAATCAGCTGCTGGTTTTCTGTGCGGTCTTTGGTTTTGCCGGCTCGCTGTTCTCGCTTTTCATCTCCAAATGGATGGCGAAGATGAGCACCAGCACCCAGGTGATCACCCAACCACGCACCCGGCATGAGCAATGGTTGCTGCAGACCGTCGAGCAATTGTCCCGCGAAGCCGGGATCAAGATGCCCGAGGTCGGGATCTTCCCGGCCTATGAAGCCAACGCCTTTGCCACCGGCTGGAACAAGAACGATGCACTCGTTGCGGTAAGCCAGGGCATGCTGGAACGTTTCTCCTACGATGAAGTGAAGGCGGTGCTGGCCCACGAGATCGGCCACGTGGCCAACGGCGACATGGTCACCCTGGCGTTGATCCAGGGCGTGGTGAACACCTTCGTGATGTTCTTCGCACGGATCATCGGTAACTTTGTCGACAAGGTGATCTTCAAGAACGAAGGTGGCCGCGGCATTGCCTACTTCGTGGCGACCATCTTCGCCGAGCTGGTGCTGGGCTTCCTGGCCAGCGCGATCACCATGTGGTTCTCGCGCAAACGGGAGTTCCGCGCAGACGAAGCCGGTGCCCGCCTGGCCGGTACCGGTGCGATGATCGCAGCGCTGCAACACCTGCGCTCCGAACAGGGCCTGCCGGTGCACATGCCGGACAGCCTGACGGCCTTTGGCATCAACGGCGGTATCAAGCAGGGCATGGCTCGCCTGTTCATGAGCCACCCGCCGCTGGAAGAACGTATCGACGCACTGCGTCGTCGGGGCTGATTGCTGGCAGCAACACCGAAAGGGGCGATCTGATCGCCCCTTTTTTGTTCACAACAGCTCTATGCAATGAAGCTTCAGGGCCGAGCCAACGTTTCGCGGGCAAGCCCGCGATGGCAACGGCAGGCTCAGCGCCTGGTCAGCCGATACACCCGCTCATCAAGCCGCGTAACGCCGTCCTGCACAAACTTCCAGCTCTCCCCTAGGATGTCTTGCTCTTCCAGCACGTCCAAGCGCCAGTGCGAACCAAACAACACCTTCACCTCATCATCCGTCACCGCAAACGGCGGCCCGGCTTTTTGCGCCTGGTCGTAATCAAGGGTGACCAGCAATCCCTTGCAGCCTGGGGGCAACAGGCGGTTCAGGTGCTCGGCGTATCGCGCACGCATCAATGGCGGCAAGGCGATCAGTGCGGCGCGGTCATACAACGCAGCGCAATCGGCCAACGCCTCGGCACCCATGGCAAAGAAGTCGCCGCACCACACTTCGATCAGATCAGCCTGATACACCTTGAAGGCGCCCCGCTCGGTGATACGCGGCGTAAGGTTCTGCTCATTGAAAAACGCCTCCACGGCCTGCTGCGACAGCTCCACGCCCAATACCCGCAGCCGATGGCTGGCCAACCACATCAAGTCCAGGCTTTTGCCGCACAAGGGCACCAGTACCTGGGCGCCTTCGGCGAGCGCCAGTTGCGGCCAGTGCCGCTGCAAATAAGGGTTGACCTCAGGCAGATGAAAGCCGATCTGATCGCGCGCCCAGCGCTCCCGCCAAAACTCTGGTTCCATGGATCACCCCGAAAATTCGATGAAAAGGCGTTAAAACTTATATTAGATTTTGATTGATGAACTGATTGAAGATGAGCCCATGTTAACGCTCAGGACCCCTCTTATGCTCCCCAGCCTGTTTATCTCCCACGGTTCGCCCATGCTCGCCCTGCAACCCGGCGCCAGCGGCCCGGCCCTCCAGCGGCTGGCCGCAGGAATGCCACGACCGAAGGCAATCGTGGTGGTGTCGGCGCACTGGGAAAGCCAGGAACTCCTGGTCAGCGGCAGCGCCGCGCCGCAAACCTGGCATGACTTCGGCGGTTTCCCGCGTGAATTGTTTGCCGTGCAGTACCCGGCACCGGGCGATCCGCAATTGGCCGGTGAGATTGTCGAGTGGCTGCAGGCCGACGGCCTGGATGCGCGTATCGACGAGCGCCGCCCCTTTGACCATGGCGTATGGGTGCCACTGTCGTTGATGTACCCGGCGGCGGATATCCCGGTAGTACAGGTATCCCTGCCCAGCCGCATGGGCCCGGCGCTGCAGACTCGGGTCGGACATGCGCTCGCCGGCCTGCGCGAGCGCGATGTGCTGCTGATCGGCTCGGGCAGCATCACCCACAACCTGGGCGAGCTGGACTGGCACGCAGGACCTGAGAGCATCGAGCCCTGGGCACGGGATTTCCGGGATTGGGTGGTGGATAAACTGGCAGCCGATGATGAAGCCGCCTTGCACGATTATCGTCGTCAGGCACCGAATGCCGTGCGCAGTCATCCAACGGATGAGCATCTGTTGCCGTTGTACTTTGCGCGAGGCGCGGGGGGTGATTTCAGCGTGGCGCACCAAGGGTTCACCCTGGGTGCGCTGGGGATGGATATCTACCGCTTCGGCTGACGCTGCTTTAAATGTGGGGGCGGGCTTGCTCTCGAATGCGGTGGTTCAGTTAAAACATCTGTGACTGACACACCACATTCGCGAGCAAGCCCGCTCCCACATTGGATCAGGTGCTGATCCGAACTTGCAGTAAATCCAAGGTGAAAAAAATCCCCGAACCAGTCGGGGATTTTTTATGTGCGATCAATCAGCCCAAGGGCGGATCAATCTTCGCGGTAGCGACGCAGCTTCAGTTGCTTACCGGCAACGCGTGTATCTTTGAGCTTGGTCAGCAGTTTTTCCAGACCGTCTTCCGGCAGCTCCACCAGGGAGAAGCTGTCACGGACCTGGATGCGACCGATGGCTTCACGTGCCAGGCCACCCTCGTTGAGGATAGCGCCCAGCAGGTTCTTGGCAGCGATACCGTCACGCGCGCCCAGCGCGGTACGGCAACGCGCACGGCCTTCGGCTAATGGAACCGGAGCGCGACGCTCACGATCACCACGGTCTGGACGGTCGCCAGTACGCTCTGGACGATCACCGCGTGGCGCGTTGTTCGGTACCAGTGGGCGTTCTTTCTCGATGGCTGCCAGGGTCAGGGCCTGACCGTTGGTGGCTTTACGCAGCAGGGCTGCGGCCAGGGCACGCGGGGTGCAACCGATATCGGCCGTCAGGCGGTCCAGCAGGTCGCCGTGGGTCGATTCAGCGTCAGCCACCAGCGGCGACAGGCTGTTGGTCAGTTTCTTGATGCGGGCATCGAGAACGGCCTGGGCATCCGGCAGGCGGACTTCGGCAACTTTCTGACCGGTTACACGCTCGATCACCTGCAGCATGCGGCGCTCACGTGGAGTCACCAGCAGCAGTGCACGACCTTCGCGACCGGCACGGCCGGTACGGCCGATACGGTGAACGTAGGATTCCGGATCGTAAGGCATGTCAACGTTGAACACGTGAGTGATACGTGGAACGTCGAGGCCACGGGCAGCAACGTCGGTCGCCACAACGATGTCCAGGCGGCCATCCTTGAGGGACTCGATGACGCGCTCACGCTGGTTCTGGGCGATGTCACCGTTCAGCGCAGCGGCTTTGTAGCCTTTGGCTTCCAGGGCACTGGCCAGGTCCAGGGTCGCTTGCTTGGTGCGCACGAACATGATCAGGGCGTCGAAGTCTTCGACTTCCAGCAGGCTCAATACAGCCGAGGTCTTCTGGTCAGCGTGAACCAACAGGTGAGCCTGCTCGATCGCGGTAACGGTCTGGGTCTTGGTCTGGATCTTCACGTGTTGCGGATCGCGCAGGTGGCGTTCGGCAATGGCGCGGATCGACTGTGGCAGGGTGGCCGAGAACAGCACGGTCTGACGGGTCGGTGGCAGTGCCTTGAAGATGACTTCCAGGTCATCCATGAAGCCCAGCTTCAACATTTCGTCAGCTTCGTCCAGAACCAGGTGGTTCACGGTCGACAGGACTTTCTCGTCACGACGCAGGTGGTCGCACAGGCGGCCCGGGGTGGCGACAACGATCTGTGCGCCATTACGGATTGCCTTGAGTTGCGGGCCCATCGGCGCGCCGCCGTAGACGGCCACGACAGTTACGCCTGGCATTTGCTTGGCGTAGGTTTCAAAAGCGGTTGCTACTTGCAGCGCCAACTCACGCGTTGGCGCCAGGATCAGGGCTTGCGGTTCGCGCTTGGCAGGATCGATGCAGTGCAGGATAGGCAGCGCGAACGCAGCGGTTTTACCAGTACCGGTTTGCGCCTGGCCAATCATGTCCTGGCCGGCCATGATGATCGGGATCGATTGCTGCTGAATCGCCGAAGGTTCTTCGTAGCCGGTCGCGATGACGGCTGCAAGAATGTTCGGGTTAAGATTAAAAGCGGCGAAGCCGCCGGTTTCCTGGGTCATGGGTCTGCCTCTAAGTGCATCCGCAAAGACCCATGCTCCAAAGCTGCGCATGCCGTGTTGAGACTCAAGAGTCGCCCTGGCTGCTTTGTCGGCGGGGATTTGCGAAAACGAATGAATGAAAAAGATTCGTCAAGGGAGAGTCCGCTGTGCGGACGTGCAGCCGAAGCTGACTTCGGGGAATTGCGCTACCTAAACGCGGCCCGGTTAAAGGCCGGCGCGCACTATACCGGAAATAGCTGAAAAAGGGAGCTTTTTTTATCGAAAATTGCGGATAAACCCTGCTGCGTCAAAGCCTTTGCAGATAACACCGCCAGGGTCTATTTTTCACAGGCCCGGCCCTGCTGGGTCTGACGCTTAAACGGTTCACCTGAATTTTTCCGGCCCTTTGGTCTGAAACCCTTCCCCGCGCCCGAGGGCACACTCGATGAATCAAGCCAGCAGCAGCCGCGTCAGCCGTGAACTCCAGGGCCATGTCCTGTTGCTGGGGCTGGACCGGCCGGCCAAACGCAACGCTTTTGACCTGGATCTGCTCAATGAGCTGAGCCTGGCGTATGGCGAATTTGATCGAAATACCGAAGCGCGGGTGGCGGTTGTGTTCGCCCACGGCGATCATTTTACCGCGGGGCTGGACCTGGCCAACGTCAGCGGTGTGATGGCCGGTGGCTGGCAGCCACCCTTGGGAGGCTGTGATCCCTGGGGCGTGTTCAGCGGCCCACGCGTGAGCAAGCCGGTGATCGTCGCGGCCCAGGGTTACTGCCTGACCCTCGGTATCGAGCTGATGCTGGCGGCGGACATCAATCTTTGCGCGAGCAATACGCGCTTTGCACAGATGGAAGTACAGCGCGGGATTTTCCCGTTTGGCGGCGCGACGTTGCGCTTTCATCAGATCGCCGGCTGGGGCAATGCCATGCGCTGGTTGCTGACCGGCGACGAGTTCGACGCCCATGAAGCCCTGCGTCTGGGCCTGGTGCAGGAAGTGATGGCCAGCGAAGACTTGCTACCGCGCGCCGTCGAACTGGCCAACCGCATCGCGCGGCAGGCGCCGCTGGGTGTGCAGGCCACATTGATGTCGGCGCGGTTGGCGCGCCTGGAAGGTGAAGCCGTTGCGACGGCCGGGTTGCAGACGATGGTGGATAAACTGTTCAACAGCGAGGATGCCAGGGAGGGTGTGCGGGCGATGATCGAGAAGCGGCCGGGGGTGTTCAAGGGGATTTGAATACCCTGAATCAGCCGTCGGCGGTGATGGCCTCTTCGCGAGCAAGCCCGCATTTAACCTGTAGGAATAAGGTCCAAATGTGGGAGCGGGCTTGCTCGCGAAGGCGTCGGCACAGGCGCCTAAGTCGCCGGGCGTATGGCCTTGATCAACGCCTGCAACGAATACCCCAGGCGCGGCGCCAGCCCTTGCGCCCTGGCAGACAGCCCATCCAGCTCCAGCTCCTGATCCAGCTCCGCAGGCACCAGCAAAATCACATTGCCCTCCTTCACCGGCAGCTCCCAGTAATGCCGGTGGTACAAGCCACGCAACAACGCTGCGCCCAGGGGTTTGCCATCGTCGGTGGCCCACTGGTTGATCACCAGCCAGCCGCCGGGGTTGAGTTTCTTCTGGCAGTTTTCCAGGAAGGTCCAGGCCAGGTGGCCGACGCCAGGGCCGACGTCGGTATAGAGGTCGACGAAAATCAGGTCGGCCGGCTCGGCGCTCTCCAGCAATTGCAGGGCGTCGCCGATGCGGATATACAGCCGCGGATCATCGTCCAGCCCCAGGTATTCAATCGCCAGGCGCGGTACATCGGGGCGCAGCTCGATCGCTTCGACATCTTCCAGTGGCAGGAACTTCAGGCACGCCTGGGTCAGGGTGCCGGCGCCCAAGCCGAGGAACAGCGCGCTCTCCGGCTGCTCATGGGCCAACGCGCCAATCAGCATCGCGCGGGTATAGTCGTACTCCAGCCAGCTCGGGTCAGCGGTAAATACGCAGCTTTGCTCGATGGCGTCGCCGAACTCGAGAAACCGGTAATCGGCCACTTCGAGCACACGGATCATGCCGAAGTCATCATGGACTTCGGCGAGCAGGCGCTCGACACGCTCCTCGGTCATCACTACTCCTAACGGGTTCGCGGCAGGGCAAAGGCGCGATTGTCGGCCAAGCGGCGGCAGCAGGTCACGCACTAATTGCTGATAACATTGGCACCCGACCGTCAATCAACCAATCGAGTTCATGATGAGCCAACCCTGGAGCCCCGACAGCTGGCGCGCCCTGCCGATCCAGCAACAACCCCAGTACCCGGACGCTGCGCACTTGCTGCAGGTAGAGCAAAGCCTGGCCAGCTACCCACCGCTGGTGTTTGCCGGGGAAGCCCGCGAGTTGCGTCGCCAGTTTGCCGAGGTCACCCAAGGGCGTGCGTTCCTGTTGCAAGGCGGCGACTGCGCCGAAAGCTTTGCCGAGTTCTCCGCCGCGAAAATCCGCGACACCTTCAAGGTGCTGCTGCAGATGGCCATTGTGATGACCTTCGCCGCCGGTTGCCCGGTGGTAAAAGTCGGGCGCATGGCCGGCCAGTTCGCCAAGCCGCGTTCGGCCAACGACGAAACCATCGACGGCATCACCCTGCCCGCCTACCGTGGCGATATCGTCAATGGCATCGGCTTCGACGAAAAAAGCCGTGTGCCGGACCCGGACCGCCTGTTGCAGTCCTACCACCAGTCCACCGCCACCCTGAACCTGCTGCGTGCTTTTGCCCAGGGCGGGTTTGCCGACCTGCATCAAGTGCACAAGTGGAACCTGGACTTTATCGCCAACTCCGCACTGGCCGAGAAGTACAGCCAACTGGCCGACCGCATCGACGAAACCCTGGCGTTCATGCGCGCCTGCGGCATGGACAGCTCGCCGCAACTGCGCGAAACCAGCTTCTTCACCGCCCACGAAGCGCTGCTGCTCAACTATGAGCAAGCCTTCGTGCGCCGCGACAGCCTGACCAACGACTACTACGACTGCTCGGCCCACATGCTGTGGATCGGCGACCGCACCCGTCAGCTGGACGGTGCCCATGTCGAGTTCCTGCGCGGGGTGAACAACCCGATCGGGGTCAAGGTCGGCCCGAGCATGAACCCGGACGACCTGATCCGCCTGATCGACATCCTCAACCCGGACAACGATCCCGGCCGCCTCAACCTGATTGCGCGCATGGGCGCGGGCAAAGTCGGCGATCACCTGCCAGGCCTGATCCGCGCCGTGCAGCGCGAGGGCAAGCAGGTGCTGTGGAGCTCGGACCCGATGCACGGCAACACCATCAAGGCCAGCAGCGGCTACAAGACCCGTGACTTTGCGCAGATCCTGGGCGAAGTGAAAGAGTTCTTCCAGGTTCACCAGGCTGAAGGGACATACGCTGGCGGTATCCACATCGAAATGACCGGGCAGAACGTCACAGAATGCATCGGCGGCGCGCGGCCGATCACCGAGGATGGCCTGTCGGACCGCTATCACACGCACTGCGACCCACGGATGAATGCCGATCAGTCGCTGGAATTGGCGTTCCTGATTGCCGAGACCTTGAAGCAGGTCAAGCGCTGAGGTTGAGCTGACGAAACGCGGGCTAAATGTGGGAGCGGGGGCGAATCTAGAGGCCAGTATCCCAGTTGATCATTGCCGCTCTCAGCCGGTCGGCACTCGGCCGCTGGCAATTGAGCTGAATCTGCTCAAGCCCCAGCCAATCGGCCATCTGCCGCAGATTCAATGCCAGCGCCAACATCCCCTCCTCGTCCAGCCCCGGCTCCTCCTCGTGCACCGCATGCACGGCCAAACGCCCATGGGCACGTTCGGCGCGCAGGTCGATGCGTGCAGCAATCCGCTCGTTGTGCAAGAACGGCAGCACGTAGTAGCCGTACACCCGTTTGTCCTGCGGGGTGTAGATCTCCAGGCGGTAGCGGAAGTCGAACAGGCGTTCGGTGCGGCTGCGCTCCCAGACCAGTGAATCGAACGGCGACAGCAAGGCGCTGGCCGGCACTTTGCGCGGCACTTTCGGATCAGGCAGGCAGTACGCCGGTTGTTTCCAGCCTTGCACCTGGCAGAGCTGCAGTTGGCCGTCTTCCACCAGCTCGGCGAGGCGACTGCGGCTGTCACCAGGCTCAAGGCGAAAGTAATCGCGCAGGTCTTTTTCGGTGCCCACCCCCAACGCCGTGGCGCTGTGCAGCAGCAAGCCGCGCTGGGCCTCGGCCTCCGTCACCTGGGCTTGAAGGATATCGCGCGCAATGACCCGCTCGGGCAAATCATAAAGCCGCTCAAAGCCACGTCGGCCGGCAACCGTGACCAGGCCGGCGGCAAACAGCCATTCCAGCGCATGTTTCTCGTCGCTCCAGTCCCACCACGGGCCGGCGCGCTCCTGGCGGGTCGACAAGCTGCCGGCGCCCAGCGCGCCCTGTTGCTCGACCGTTTGTAGAACCCGCTGAATCGTGGCCTGTTGCTCGCGACCAAAACGCGCCATCTGCGAATAGATGCCCTGCCCCTGCTGCGCCCGCGCCATGCGCCAGCGCATTAACGGGTAGAGCGTCATCGGCAGCAGAGAGGCTTCGTGCCCCCAGTATTCGAACAACGAACGCCGCCGCCCCTGGCTCCACGCCGCCTGCTCAAGCATCGACGCGGGGTAGCTGCCCAGGCGGGAAAACAGCGGCAGGTAATGCGAGCGCACCAGCGCGTTGACCGAATCGATCTGCAACACGCCCAGGCGTTCGATCATCCGGTTCAGGTGCGCCGCCTTGATCAGTGCCGGCGCCTGGCGCCCGGAAAAACCCTGGGCCGCCAGCGCCATGCGTCGCGCTTGCTTGAGTGAAAAACACAGGTCGGCGGGCATGGGGTTCTCCGTATGGGCGCACCGACTACCCTACTGCATCGGCGATCATTTTCGCAGCGGGTCTTGCCAGAAATGCAGGTGACGGTCCTGCTCCACGTCACCGCGATTGAGCCCGATGTCTTTAAGTGCGTCGTCGCTCAAGCTCGCCAGCAGCTGGCGCTCTTCATGCAGCGCCTGCCAACGCGCCATGCGCTGGAACATTCCGGAAAACGGACGTTTTGCCATCAACACAAAACCTTTTTGCCCTTTCATCTTCTCGCCCTCCATTGGGGATGACGCGAGTGTGTGCCTGGCCTTATGATCAATCCAACGAATGTTTCTTATGCAATACATCTCGGAGATTGATCAATTGCCAGGTTACCCGAGCATCGACACTGAAGTACTGCGCACCTTCGTCGCCATCGCTGACCAGGGCGGTTTTACCCGCGCGGGCGAAGCGGTCAACCGCACCCAATCGGCGGTGAGCATGCAGATGAAGCGCCTGGAGGAAGACGTGTTGCAGCGCAAGTTGTTCGAGCGTGATGGGCGGCAAGTGCGGCTGACGCCCGAGGGCCAGGTGCTGTTGGGGTACGCACGCCGTATCCTGAAACTGCACAGTGAGGTGTTCAATACCCTGCGCGAACCGCACATGGTCGGATTGGTGCGCATCGGCACGCCGGACGATTACGTGATGCGCTTCCTGCCGGGGATTCTCAAGCGGTTCTCCCAGGCGTACCCGCTGATCCAGATCGAAATGCACTGCGAGGCCTCGACGGTGCTGATGCAACGTCGGGACCTGGCGCTGACCGTCATCAGCCGCGAGCCCGGCACTGAGATCGGCGAGTTGCTGCGCACCGAGCCCTTGGTGTGGGTGGCAGCTCCGAGTTTTTGCGCGGACGAACACGAGGCCCTGCCGCTGGCGGTTTCCGGCGTCGACGCTTTTTGTACCCAGTGGACCTGCGCGGCGCTGGACGCGGCCGGGCGCGAGTACCGGCTTGCCTACCACAGCTCCAATGTGGCGGCGATCCAGGCCGTGGTGAGTTCCGGCCTGGCGGTGATGGCCAGCATGGAAAGCCTGGTGACCGAAGACCTGCGCGTACTGGGCCGCGAAGACGGCTTTCCGCCCCTGCCGTCGATGAATCTTCGACTGCTGCGCAACCCGGCGATGAGCTCGCCCATCACCGAATGCCTGGCCGAGTACATTCTCGAAGGTTTCAAACTTTAAAGGTCAGCATCACCGCGCACACCGCCAGAAAGCCGCAGAACAGGCCGCGCAACACGCGCTCCGGCAGCGCATGGGCGACCTTCACCCCCCAACTGATACTGAGCAGACCGCCGACGGCCAACGGCACGCCGATCAGCCAGTCCACTTCCTGGTGCCAGGCGTAGGTGACCAATGTCACGCCCGTGCTGGGCAATGCCAGGGCCAACGACAGGCCTTGGGCCACCACCTGGGTTGTGCCGAACAGGCCGGTGAGCACCGGCGTCGCCACCACCGCCCCGCCAACGCCGAACAAACCGCCCATGGACCCCGAAGCAGCACCTAGCACCCCGAGCCACGGCCAGGAATAACGCATCTGCGCGGTCGGCGGCGCATTGCGCGTGAACATGCGCAGCAGGTTGTAGGCGCCAAGCGCCAGCAGGAAGGCGATAAAGCCGATGCGCATGGCGCCCGCGTCCAGGCCTACCGCCCAGATCGAGCCGAGCCAGGCAAACACGAACCCCATGACGCCTAAGGGCAGCGCATGGCGCAGTTCGATACGGTTGCGCTGGTGATAGCGCCACAACGCCAGCATCACGTTAGGCACCACCATCACCAGCGCCGTGCCTTGGGCCAGTTGCTGATCCAGGCCGAACAACACGCCCAGCACCGGAATCGCTATCAGCCCACCCCCAATGCCGAACAGGCCGCCCACCGTGCCAAGGGCCGCGCCCAAGAGCAGATAAATCATCAAATCCAACACCGCGCGTTACTCCCCAATCCCAAGCCTTGCATGCTACGCAGTCGGCTATGGCGCGCAAAGGCACAGCAACGCACAATGGCTGTGCCAATCTTGCATAAGCGTTGCTTCCATGAACCCGAATACCTTGACCGACCAGCTGGGCCTGTTTCTGGATGTGCTGGAAACCGGCAGCTTCTCCGCCGCCGCACGCCGCCATCCTCTGACGCCCTCAGCCGTAGCGCGGCGCATCGACAGCCTGGAACGTTCGGTGGGCAGCCGCTTGTTCCAGCGCAGCACCCACGCGGTGGTGCCGACCCCGGCGGGCCTGGCGTTTGCCGAGCGCGCACGGCGGATCGTCAGCGAGTTGCAACTGGCCCGGGCCGAAGCGGTGTCCCTGAGCCATGCGCCGGAAGGCCTGATTCGCGTGGACGCGCCCGCAGCGTTTGGTCGACGGCACCTGGCGCCGGTGGTTGCGGACTTCCTCAACGTGTACCCCGGACTGGACGTGCACCTGCATTTGATCGACAGCTTTGTGGACATGCAGGGGACGCACCTGGGCAAGGTCGACCTGGTACTGCGTGCCGGGCATATCGTCGATACACGGCTGATCGCCACGCCGCTGGCCAGCATCGTGCGCATCGCCTGCGCCAGCCCGGCCTATCTGAAAAACCGTGGCACGCCGCGCCATCCCCGTGAGCTCAGCGAGCATGATGGACTGGACTGGGACGGCCTGGCGCCGATGTTCGCCTGGCGCTTCGAGCTGGATGGGCGCCGCGCGACGTATCGCCCGCGGCGCATCCGCCTGAGCGCCAATAACGCCGAAGCCTTGCTGTCCGGTGCCTTGGCCGGGCTGGGTATCGCCCACCTGCCCACTTGGTTGGCCAGCGAGTACCTGGTGCGTGGCGAACTGCTGCCGTTGTTCTGCGAAAACGGCCTGCCCAGCCCGGAGACCACCGGCATTTATGCGCTGCGCCTGGAACAGCAACCCAATGCGCGCAGCCGCCTGTTGTTGGAATACCTGAAAACCCGTTTCAGCCCGGTACCGCCCTGGGACCTGGCCCTGCAAAGTGGTTTGGTCTGACCGCTGGGACAGAATTATCTGGCGCATTAAAGGTTTGCCCGCTAGATTCCAGCCCAGACACGCTTTTTCGAGGTACCGCCATGAGCAAGAATCCCAATCCGTGCGAATCGCTGATGCTGGACAACCAGCTGTGCTTCGCCCTGCACTCAACGTCGCTGTTGATGACCAAGGTCTACAAGCCGCTGCTGCAAGCCCTGGGCCTGACCTACCCGCAATACCTGGCGATGATGGTGTTGTGGGAAGAGGATGGGTTGACCGTCGGCGAAATCAGCAACCGCCTGCTGACCGATCCGGGTTCGCTGACGCCGCTGCTCAAGCGCCTGGAAGGCGAAGGCCTGCTCAGCCGGACTCGCAGCCGTGAGGACGAACGGGTGGTGGTGGTGGAGCTGACCGACGCCGGCCGTGCCTTGCAGGACAAGGCCATGGGTATTCCGCACTGCATCCTCGGCGCCAGCGGCCTGGAGCTGGAACAACTGCGCAAGCTGCAAGGTGACCTGATCGCCCTGCGCGCCAACCTGCAAGCCAGCCTCTAACGCGGTAGACCAAACACCAAAAATCTAAAATGTGGGAGCGGGCTTGCTCGCGAAAGCGGTATGTCAGTCGACTGATTCAGCGGCTGATCCACCGCTTTCGCGAGCAAGCCCGCTCCCACATTTGGTTTTGCGGCGTGTCAGAAAATCACATGTTGAAAACTTTTTTATAAATTTATCTTGCGCGCAAAACATTAGCGCTATACATTCGCTCCACCAACTACTTAGCGCGCAAACATTTAGCGCTAACAACCCTGAGGAAACCACCATGCAAACGCTCTATACCGCAGTAGCCACCGCCACCGGCGGCCGTGATGGTCGTGCTGTTTCCAGCGACAACATCCTCGACGTCAAACTCTCCACCCCCAAGGAACTGGGCGGTGCCGGTGGCCAGGCCACCAACCCGGAACAATTGTTCGCTGCCGGCTACTCGGCCTGCTTTATCGGCGCGCTGAAATTCGTTGCCAGCCAGACCAAACGCAAAATCCCGGATGACGCCTCGATCACCGCCCACGTCGGCATCGGCCAGATCCCCGGTGGTTTCGGCCTGGATATCGACCTGCACATCAGCCTGCCGGGCCTGGCCCAGGACGACGCGCAAAGCCTGGTCGACGCTGCTCACCAAGTGTGCCCGTACTCCAATGCCACCCGTGGCAACGTCGATGTCCGCCTGCACGTAAGCGTTTAATCAACCGCAGCCGCTCAAGGAGAAGAACATGAACACATTCGCTAAAGCGCTCACCGGCACCCTGCTCGCCCTGTCCATCACCCAGGCCTTCGCGGCGACCGGTGATGTGGAACACAACACCCAGGCCTTCCTGGATGTGTTGAACGCCGGCACCGGCAAACCGATAGAACAACTGACGCCAAAGGACGCCCGTGCCGTTTTGACCGGCGCCCAGGCCGGTGTGAAGCTGACGCTGCCGGCAGCGGATGTGAGCCATAAAACCATTCAGGTCGACGGCAAGCCACTGGACTTGACTATCGTGCGTCCGGCCGGGGTCAAGGGCACATTACCGGTATTCATGTTCTTCCACGGTGGCGGCTGGGTGCTCGGGGACTACCCGACCCATGAACGCCTGGTGCGGGATTTGGTCGTGGGCTCGGGTGCGGTGGCGGTGTTCGTCAACTACACACCTTCGCCGGAAGCGCATTACCCGGTCGCCATCAACCAGGCCTACGGCGCGACCCAATGGGTGGCCGAGCATGGCAAAGAGATCAATGTCGACGGCAAGCGCCTCGCAGTCGCGGGCAACAGCGTCGGTGGCAATATGGCGGCGGTGGTCAGCCTGATGGCCAAAGACAAGGGCACGCCGGCGATCAAGTTCCAACTGCTGCTGTGGCCGGTGACCGACGCCAACTTCGACACCGGGTCCTACAACCAATATGCCGAAGGGCACTTCCTCACCCGAAACATGATGAAGTGGTTCTGGGACAACTACACCACCGACGCCAAGCAACGTGCCGAGATCTACGCCTCGCCGCTGCGCGCGACCAGCGATCAGCTCAAAGGCCTGCCGCCCGCGCTGGTCCAGACCGCAGGCGCCGACGTGCTGCGTGATGAAGGCGAGGCCTATGCGCGCAAGCTGGATGCAGCCGGTGTGCCGGTGACCGCGGTGCGCTACAACGGCATGATCCACGACTACGGTTTGCTGAACGTGATCAGCCAAGTGCCAGCCGTCCGTTCGGCGATGCTGCAGGCTTCGGACGAGTTGAAGCAACACCTGAAGTAAAACGTAACGCCCATGAAAAAGCCCGACGCAAGGTCGGGCTTTTTTTCGTATCGGCGGGGCCAGAATTACTTCTTGGCGCGACCTTTGTACGAACCACCTTCGCGGGTGTCGATCTCGATCAGGTCGTCGATTTCGATGAAATCGGCGACTTGCAGTTCGGTACCGTTGCTCAGCTTGGCAGGCTTCATCACCTTGCCCGACGTGTCGCCGCGAGCGGAACCTTCGGTGTAGGCCACTTTACGCACGATGGTGGTCGGCAGCTCTACGGAAACCAGGCGCTCTTCGAAGAAGATCGCTTCGCAGACGTCTTCCATGCCTTCTTCGATGAACGGCAGAACGGCTTCGATATCTTCAGCGTTCAGCTCGTACATGGTGTAGTCGGTGGTGTCCATGAACGTATAGGTGTCGCCGCTGATGAAGGACAGGGTCGCTTCCTTGCGGTCGAGGATCACGTCGTCCAGTTTGTCATCGGCGCTGTAGACGATCTCGGTCTTGTAACCGGTCAGCAGGTTCTTCAGCTTGGTCTTCATGATGGCGCTGTTACGACCAGACTTGGTGAACTCAGCTTTCTGAACCAGCCAAGGGTCGTTTTCGAGACGGATCACTGTACCGGGTTTCAGTTCTTTACCAGTTTTCATTGCATATATCCGAAATTTGGATGGGATTTACAAAATTCAAGGTGGCGTATCATATCCAACTTTCATGAAAATTCACCAGTGCCGTCGCAAGATCGGCCTGCAAACCCTGTTCCAGACACCATGTTTCAGCGTGCAGATTGACCTCGGGCCAGTGTTCCAGCAGCATTTTCCACGGTTGCGCCATATCGCCCTCGGTATTCCAGGCGTGCCAGAGCCCGATCAGCGCAACCCTTGCAGCCGGTGACAAGCCAGCGGTGTAGAGCTCGAGGAAGGCATCGAGCTTGTCGAGGTGGATGTCTTCATCCTGCCGGTAGATGTGCCACAGCAGCGGACGCCCGGCCCACTGGGCACGCACGAACGAATCTTCGCCGCGCACGGCATTGAAGTCGCAGCACCACAGCAGGCGGTCATAGTGCTCTTGAGGCACGAAGGCGATGACCTGTACCGTCAGCGCGCCGCGTTGCTGGATATCCCCCGCAGCCAGGCGTTCCAGGCCCAGCCAGCGCTGTACGTCACCCAGGATGCGCCCCTCCGGCACCAACAGATGAGTGGCACGCCCGTCCGTCGATAACAGCTCCAGCCAACCGGCCAACCCGGCGTTCTCGTAGGCGAACAGTGAGATAAGCCGCGCATCGGCTGCGGGAAATATGCCCAGAGCTTGCAGGAATTCTCGCTGCGCACTGGCATCCTGCTGAAAAGCCCGCCGCTGCTCCAGCAACCCCGCCTCGCGCAACAAGCCTCCGGTGCCGGGCCGGAAGCCGGGAAAGAAGAAGTACTTCTGCACACCCTTGAATTTCACCGAGGGCAACCTGTGGCAGCCTACCACCCAGTCTTCAGCGCTCAGATAATCCAGATTCATCCACAACGGCGTGCGTTCGCGGGCGGCCATGGCTTCCATATAGTCGGGCGGCAACTGGCAGGCGAACGCGGCAATCACTACATCGGCGGCCGGCGCACTCACCCATTCGGCCGGCCAATGGCGCACTTCGACGCCTTCCTGCCATTGCGCGTCCTGGCGCACATCAATGTCCGGGCACAGGCGTTCGAAAGCGCGCAGGTCATCAACCCACAGGCGCACAGCGCACGCGTGCTCCACCACCAATTGCCGGGCCAGGCGCCAGGTCACGCCGATGTCGCCGTAGTTATCGACGACGCTGCAAAAAATATCCCAGCGGGCTTTCATTCCGGGCTCCAGTGATCAAAGGCTCGATTGTCCGCATAAATGCGCGGATGCAGAAGGCTTGATCGCGATTATTCTGCGCACTGGCTGTGCGACAATCGCCGTCACGCTGCAAATGCCTGCCAGGAGGCCATCATGGCTGATCGTCCGTTGTCGCTGTTCAAACTGATTGTGGGTATCGCGTTTGGCGTATGGCTGGGGTTTATCGCCATTGTGCTGAGCACTTGGCTGGCGTCGCGCTACCTGTTCCCGCAGAGCCTTGCGCCGGTGGCCCAGGCCGTCGAGCAATTGGGCAAGCCTGCTGTTGTGGTACCTGAGCCACCGAACCGGATGTTCGAGCAATACCAGCAGAACCTGCAGAAGCAGGAACAGCAACAGACCCTGGACCAGGCCCGCAACAATGCGCGCAACCTGTCCAACCCCAAATGCCAGTTCTGGCTGCAACAGGACCAGAACGCCCCCAACGAAAAGACCCGGGCCAATGTCCTGCAATTCTGCGATTGATGACCATGAATAAACACGCCGTGCACCTGCTGATCCTCGAAAAGCTCAGCGTCGACCTCGACATTGCCCAGCGCGCCGCGCAGACCGCCTACGAAACCGCGACCCACGAAGAAAACATCGCGGAAAACAAGTACGACACCCTTGGACTCGAGGCCTCCTACCTGGCGGCCGGGCAAGCCAAGCGGGTCGAGGAAATCAAACAGGCGTTGGCGCTATGCCAGAACATGGCAGTGCGCGCCTACGATGAGCAACGGGGTATAGAAATCGGCGCGCTGCTGGGCCTGGCAGACGAGAACGACCGCCAGCAGTGGCTGTTCCTCGCGCCTGACGCGGCGGGCCTGAAGGTGGACGTGGTCGGGCAACCGGTGACCGTCATCACCCCGCGCTCGCCGCTGGGCAAGAGCCTGTTGGGCAAGTTCGAAGGCGATGAGGTGGAGATTCAGGTGGCGGGCGCCCGGCAACACTTTACGGTTACCGAGGCCAGGTAAACCCCTGTAGGAGCGAGCTTGCTCGCGAAGAACTTGAGAGCGCCGCGTTAAACCAGAATCGCTGCGTTTTCGTTGACGTTTTTCGCGAGCAAGCTCGCTCCTACCGTGTCAGCAATACTTAATGGACGGGCAGTTCCACACCGTCGAACAGCTCTTCCAGTTCCTGCTTGTTGTGGCACTGGATCGCCTTGGCCATGACTTCACGGGTCAGGTGCGGCGCGAATTTCTCGATGAAATCGCACATGAAGCCGCGCAGGAACGTGCCGCGACGGAAGCCGATCTTGGTCACGCTGGACTCGAACAGTTCGCTGGCATCGAGCACCACCAGGTCCTTGTCGAGCGCTGTATCGACCGCCATCTTGGCGACGATCCCCACGCCCAGGCCCAGGCGCACGTAAGTCTTGATCACGTCGGCGTCGGCTGCGGTGAACACCACTTTTGGCGTAAGGCCGCGATGGCTGAAGGCTTCGTCGAGTTTGGAACGGCCGGTGAAACCGAACACGTAGGTGACGATCGGGTATTCAGCCAGGGCTTCCAGGGTCAGCTTCGGCAGCTTGGCCAGGGGGTGACCCTGGGGCACGACCACGCAACGGTTCCAGCGGTAGCACGGCATCATCACCAGGTCACCGAACAACTCCAGGGCTTCGGTGGCGATGGCGAAATCGACGGTGCCGTCAGCGGCCATCTCGGCGATCTGCATCGGCGAGCCCTGGTGCATGTGCAGGGCCACATCCGGGTACTGCTTGATGAAATCACGGATCACCGGCGGCAACGCATAACGCGCCTGGGTGTGGGTGGTGGCGATGGACAGGGTGCCCTTCTTCTCGTTGGAAAATTCCTGGGCGATCTGCTTGATGCTTTCGACCTTGCGCAAGATCTCGCCGGCGGTGGTGATGATGCGCTCGCCGGCCGGGGTGACGCGGGTCAGGTGCTTGCCGCTGCGGGCGAACACTTCGACGCCCAACTCATCTTCGAGCAGGCGGATCTGCTTGCTGATACCAGGCTGGGAGGTGTAGAGGCTTTGAGCGGTAGCGGAAACGTTGAGATCGTGGTGCGCCACTTCCCAGATGTAGCGCAGTTGTTGAAGCTTCATATGTGTCCCTCAAAGCAGATAGACGCCACGGGTATCAGCGACGGTATATAACTATATTAAAGGTTCGATTGATAAATCTAGAACTTTTTTATCGTTTTCGCCTTTCACACGTCATCGCTGCGGCAACGTTGCAGCGAAGGCACCAGGTAAACCGGCACCGTAGATAGCTGCAACACCCGCGCGGCGGTACGTCCCAAGGGTGTAGCCGCCGCGGCTGCCTGGCTATGACTGCCGACGATCAGCAGGTCCACGGACAATTTGCGCAACTGGTCGAGGATCACCTCGCACGGGTCGCCCTGGATCACCCGTACCGAGCGGATCAACTTCAAGTCTTGTTCGCCCTCCCCCAACTCCTCCCTGAAACTGTCCAGCACCCGTTGCTCAATCGTCGCCATCACCGTGGTCAGGCCCTGACTCTGCCATTCACTCAGGGCTTTCTCGTCAAGGTAGCTCTGCAATACCGATTCGGCGAACAGCCCGATGGGCTCCACCACGTGAACCACATACAGGTCCGCCTTGAACGTTCGGGCCAGCGCCAGCGCATGCTGCATCACATAAGGCGCGTACAGGCCGAGGTCCGTGGCGTACAGCATCGAACGAATCATGGAACCCCCCCTGGAACTGCCAGGATGGCGGAGATTAAATGAGCTTAGCAGCGCATCGGCGAATCCGACTGACTTAGCGCTTGAGCTCATTACTGATGCCATGGGGCACATGCCCGGTGGCAACAAACTCCATGGCTTTTTCGCAATGCCCGGCCTGGTCATCGAAAAACACATCGGCGGCAAACGCCTCCAGGAATGCGGATTTTTCCAGGCCACCGAGGAACAACGACTCGTCCAGACGGATATCCCATTCACGCAGGGTGCGAATCACCCGCTCATGGGACGGCGCCGATCGGGCCGTGACCAAGGCGGTGCGGATCGGGCAGGCGTCGTCCGCAAATTCGCGCTGCAACAGGTTGAGCGCCGCCAGGAAACCTTTGAACGGACCGCCGTGCAAAGGCTGGCGTGCCGACTCCCGCTCGTTGGCCTGGAACGCTTCCAGCCCACCGGCCTGGTACACGCGCTCCGACTCATCGGAAAACAGCACCGCATCGCCATCGAAGGCAATGCGCAGTTCACCGCTGCAGGCACGGCGCGCACCGCCTGACAGAATCGTCGCCGCCGCGAAGCCGGCGTCGAGTGCACTGCGCACATCTTCGGCATGGGTCGACAGGAACAGATGGCAACCAAACGCGGCCAGATAAGGATAAGGACTACGCCCGCCTACGAAGGCGGCGCGGGAGATATCCAGGCCGTAATGCTGGATCGAATTGAACACGCGCAAGCCAGTGTCGGCGCTGTTACGCGACACCAGCACCACCTCGACCCGGGCACGACCCAGGCTGGCGTTCAGGCTCAGCAGTTTCTTGACCAGCGGGAACGCATCGCCGGGCTCGAGGATTTCCTCCTCGTGTTCGATCTGGTACTGGCGGTAGGTCTCGACGCCTTCGGCCAGGTACACCTTGTGACTTTCACTCAGGTCGAACAGCGCGCGCGATGAAATCGCCAGCACCAATTTGTCGCCCATCCCCTTTGCCATGCTCTGCTCCTCGGCTCAGCGATTATGCCGATCAATAAAACTCAAGGCTTGGTAGAGCGCTTGCATCCGCGGCAGTTCACACCCCGCGGCTTTTGCGGCGGCCAGTGGCCGGGCGTAGATCGCCGCCAATTCCAGTGGGCGTTTATGCACGTGGTCGTGGTACATGCTGGGCAGGTAGTCGGCCATGGTCTGGGTCATGGTGAACATCTGCTCGGCGTAACTCTTGGGGATTTCATGGCCGCAGGCGTGCGCGCCCTCGATGACTTCGGCCATCAGCGCCCGGATCAGCTCACGGCTGGATTCGTCCGCCATCAGCGCCGTGGTGCCGGTGTTCAATAATACCGAGAGCCCGTTGAAGGGCACGTTCCACACCAGTTTGTGCCACCTTGCCTGATGCACATTGGCCATGGCTTCGGATTCGATACCGGCCTGATGAAACAACGCGGCGCCGGCTTCGACAATCGCCTTCTGCCGGGTTTCATCGTTGGCCGCCGTGCCACTGTGATAACCCAGGTTGACCCGGCCCAGCGCCTGATGCTCGACAACGCCGGGCGCGGAACGGTGCACGCCGATGTAGCACAGCCCGCCCAGCAGGTGCAGCGAAGTCGGCAGGTGTTCACGCAAGCTGTCTTCCACATCGAGGCCGTTTTGCAGCAACACCACCTTGGCATCCGGCGCCGCGACCTGGGCAAGGGTCGGGGCCAGTTCGACATTTCCAGTCGACTTGGTGCCCACCAGCAACCAGTCGCAGGGCGGCATATCGGCGGCGCGGGCATAGGCCTGCACCGGGTGCAGGTGCAAGGCGCCATGCACGGTGCTGTTGACGTACAGGCCGTGTTCGCTGACCGCCGCGTATTCACTGCGCAACAGGAAGTGCACATCGAACCCGGCACGCGCCAGCATTACACCGTAGAACCCACCGATGGCACCGGTGCCGATGATACCAATACGGGGTGATTGTGCGGTCATGGCAGATCCTCTGGCGTACGGGTAAGCGCTAGGTTAATGGCGTCAGACAGGTCAGAAGAAGTAAGACGCGTCTGTAATTGCCCGAGGAATTGACCCTCGCACACCACGAACAACGCCGGCAAATGAAAGATCTGGTAGCGTTCGACCGCACCGCCGTTGTGGCCGGCATCCACCCAGCACACGCGGTCCACCGGCAACGGCCAGCCCGGGAATTGCTGGCGTGCCCAACGGCAACTGGAACACCCCACGCTGGTAAATACGACGAGCGAAATGCCTGGCAATCCCAGCAATTGCTGGTCAATATCCAGGTCGGTCAATTCCAGTTGCTTCACTCTACTGCTGCCACCGCCGTCAACTGAACGGTGCTCGGAGTCCGTGTACATGGGTCGTTTTCTACCTCACCCTGATGATGTCGCTGTCTTGTTGACCCAACGCCCCGCTCCCGCCTTACCCCGCCAACGCCTGCATACTATCGGCCTGGGCGGCGTCGCGTGCAATTGGCCGCGCGCCTGGCGTGAGGGCACGGCGGTTGAACTGCACATCCCTTCCCTGGGCGCCGGCGCGCGTTATCCGGGCTACGTGGCGTGGTGCCGCAAGGTGCAAGACGGCTACCGCGTCGGTGTCTCGTTTACCGATGACCATGCGCTGTTCGGTGCGCGAATGGGTGAGCAAGCATGCCGGATAGAGCGCTATTGTCGCCAGCACGAAGACGCCGAGCCGACTCCCGAGCAACTCGAAGCCCTGGCCCGCGAGTGGGTATCGCGCCATGCCGGTGAGTTCTCCCATGAGGCCTTTGTGGCGCCAGCGCTGGATTAAAGCGGGCTTTGCCCATTGTCGCGGGCCGGTGTTACGCGCTAAGGTTCCTCCCCCCTGCATCCAAATCATGCTGTGCTCCGCCGCACGGGGATGGCTGGCGGCCGGCACCCGTGACCCTGACGAGTAACACGATGGCTGATTTACCGATCAATGACCTAAACGTCGAATCCAACGAGACCCTGATCACACCCGATCAGCTCAAGCGCGAAATCCCTTTGAGCGACGCTGCCCTGCAGACCGTCACCAAGGGCCGCGAAGTCATCCGTGACATTCTCGACGGCACCGACCACCGCCTGTTTGTCGTTATCGGGCCTTGCTCGATCCACGACCTCAAGGCTGCCCACGAGTACGCCGAGCGCCTCAAGGTGCTGGCGGCAGAAGTGTCCGACACCTTGTACCTGGTGATGCGCGTCTATTTCGAAAAACCGCGTACCACCGTCGGCTGGAAAGGCTTGATCAACGACCCCTACCTGGATGACTCGTTCAAGATCCAGGACGGCCTGCACATCGGTCGCAAGCTGCTGCTGGACCTGGCTGAAATGGGCCTGCCCACCGCCACCGAAGCGCTGGACCCGATCTCCCCGCAGTACCTGCAGGACCTGATCAGCTGGTCGGCCATCGGCGCACGCACCACCGAATCCCAGACTCATCGTGAAATGGCATCCGGCCTGTCCTCGGCGGTCGGGTTCAAGAACGGCACCGACGGCGGCCTGACCGTGGCGATCAACGCGCTGCAGTCGGTCTCCAGCCCGCACCGTTTCCTGGGGATCAACCAGGAAGGTGGCGTGTCCATCGTCACCACCAAGGGCAACGCCTACGGCCACGTGGTGCTGCGCGGCGGCAACGGCAAGCCCAACTATGATTCGGTCAGCGTTGCGCTGTGCGAGCAGGCACTGAACAAGGCCAAAATCAAGCCGAACATCATGGTCGATTGCAGCCACGCCAACTCCAACAAGGACCCGGCCCTGCAGCCGCTGGTGATGGAAAACGTCGCCAACCAGATCCTGGAAGGCAACCAGTCGATCATCGGCCTGATGGTCGAGAGCCACCTGAACTGGGGCTGCCAGGCGATTCCAAAAGACCTGGCCGACTTGCAGTACGGCGTGTCGATCACCGATGCCTGCATCGACTGGTCCGCCACCGAAAACACCCTGCGCAGCATGCATGCCAAGCTCAAGGACGTATTGCCCAAGCGCAAGCGCACCTGAGTTTTTAATTGCGCACACAAAAACGCCGGGCTGAGCCCGGCGTTTTTTTATTCTGTCATGGGTGCTTACAGCTTCGCGGCATGGCGCTGGTGGCGCTCCATGTAGCGTTCGACGTAGGAGCAGGACGGGATCACCGTGTAGCCTGACTCTTCGGCGAATTTAAGGGCCTCTTCAGTCAATGCCGCTGCGATACCACGACCCCGCAGTGCGTTGGGCACGAAGGTCCGATAGATATCCAGGGTCTGTTTGCCGAGGTCCATGTAGGTCAGATAGGCACGATGACCGTCCACATTGGTCTCGAACTGATGACCAGCCTGGTCATGGTGGATGGACAACGCCTCGCTCATCACTACTCCTCGCGGGTCTTGGATTCTGACCCCTACCTTACCGATGTTTTTCCGGCGAAGGAACATCTACGCCACCCCGTGCCGGTTTCGACAGCGAGAAAACCCTGAGCGCTCACAGCCAGCACGTAGGGAATAGTAGGCACCAATCCTGCGATTGCTCAAGGCGCGCTCGTCATCCCTGCCGCTGGCGGATATAGAAAGGGCTCCCGATCAACCGAGGATCGAAAGCCTGAACATTGCCGGCAGTTGAACCTTGAGACGAACTCGCGCTCTTAAAGTCACCTCTACATGCGCAAAAGATGCTGGCCCAGGTAGAGCCAAGCGGAACGTAAGTGTCGGCGTGGATATATAAGATTTCATCTGCCGGCAGGGCCTGAGGCATGCGGGCCGGCCTTCTCAGGCTGGATCCAATGCGCACCCGATTGAAAAAAATTGGACGGTTTTTATACAAACCTCCAAAAGGTTAGCCAAAAAAGATGCGCTGCAAGAATTTTTTTTACTTCTTGCGCTACGTCAGTTTACTTACTACAAGTAATGGGTAGTATGTACGCCGGCTATTAGCCCACTCTGGGCGAACTAGTCATCTAATAGAAAGTCCTTGAAGGGGAACACGATGAACAACGTTCTGAAATTCTCTGCACTGGCTCTGGCCGCAGTTCTGGCTACCGGTTGCAGCAGCGTCTCCAAAGAAACCGAAGCACGTCTGACTGCAACTGAAGACGCAGCAGCTCGCTCCCAGGCTCGTGCAGACGAAGCCTACCGTAAAGCTGATGAAGCGCTGGCTGCTGCTCAAAAAGCACAACAGACTGCTGACGAAGCTAACGAGCGCGCCCTGCGTATGCTTGAAAAAGCTAGCCGCAAGTAATAATCCTTCGGGGTTGTTATCAAGCCGATCCATTTATGGGTCGGCTTTTTTATTGCCCGCGATTCCTTGTGGGAGCGGGCTTGCCCTAATGCCAGTCAGTTAAGCGCAATCCCCTGTGGGAGCGGGCTTGCTCGCGAAAGCGGTGGGTCAGTCAACATCAATGTTTGCTGTGCCGACGTCTTCGCGAGCAAGCCCGCTCCCACATTTGATCTTCGTTGCTTTAAGCATTGCGTTCGCTTCACTGATCGGCATTAGGGCTTGCCCGCGATAGCGGTGGGCCAGTCAAGATCAATGTTTGCCGGCTGCCGTCTTCGCGGGCAAGCCCGCTCCCACAGGGGATCTGCGCTTAACGCCCACGCGCCTACAGAGGATCCAAGGGCGCGCTTGCGGCTACCGAGGCTGCACCAGGTACGCCGATTTCCGTCGGCAAGCCGTCTTCCGCCGCGACGACGTCACGCACCTGGTCCCAGTTGACCCGCAATTGATTGGCCAGGTCTTCACGCTTGAGCAAGGCGTTGATCACCGCCGTGTGCTTGTCGACCACCGACGGCGTGCCGTCATCGTTCAACGGCGTATGCGCTTCCAGGTAAACCTTGCCGCCGCTGCTGCCGAACTTGTAGGCATCGTTGATGATGCGCACCGATGTGCCCACCGGCACCATGCTGGCCATCTCCAGCACGTTGTTGTTGAACATGCGGAAGCAGCCATGGCTGGTGCGCGTGCCGATGCCGAACTTGGCATTGGAGCCGTGGATCAGGTAACCCGGCGTACCCAGGGTGAACTTGAACGGGCCCAACGGGTTGTCCGGGCCGGCGGGCACCACATTGGGCAGCGGATCGCCGTTGGCGGCGTGCTCGGCCTTGATCGAGGCCGGCGGGGTCCAGGTCGGGTTGGGTGTCTTGGCGATAATGCTGGTGTGGGCGATAGGCGAACCCCAGCCTTCACGACCGATCCCCAACGGGAAGGTGTAGACCACGTTCTGGCCCTTGGGGTAATAGTAGAGCCGGTACTCCGCCAGGTTGATCACGATGCCTTCGCGCGGCCCCGGCGGCAGGATGAAACGCGTCGGCAGCACGATCTCGGTGCCCGCCCCCGGCAGCCAGGCATCCACGCCCGGGTTGGCCGCGACCATCTCCGAATAACCCAGGTCGTAGGTGGTGCCCAGGTCGGCAAAGGTGTCTTCGTACTTGGCCTTGATCACCTGGACCTGGCCGACGATGTCTTCACCCGGTGGTGGCAAGGGCAACTGCAGGGCTGATGCGGAACCGGCCGCACAGAGTGCAGCGAGAGACAGGCAGCAGGTGACGACGGAAAGGCGCGACAACATCCGGGTAATCCTTCGCAGAACGACGGGTAGGTAAAAATCGATTGTATACGTGAAGCGAACCTCTAGCTGCAAGCTTGTCGCCGCCCTAGAGTTCGAAACGCAGCTCCGGCCAGATCGGCGGCGTGCCGCGCTTCTGGGATTCCAGGATGGCCCGGCACAGCGGGCACAGGCGCTGGTCCTGGAAAATCGAACGGTCCACCCGCGACCAACGTGGCTGCGCCGGCAGTAGCGTGCCGCACAGCGTGCGATCGATGGAGCCGCCCAGTTCCAATTGACGCGCCACCAGATGCACCCGCACTTCCTGGCAGGCGAACAGATCCAGCTGCTCGTCCGGCTCGATCAGTTGGTAGTTAAACAGGGACCAGGCAGGACGCGACATCAGGGGCTCCAAATCGGGGGGGCGCCACCTTAGCCGAAAGCCTGCCGGTAGAAAAGCGTCAAAGCAGCGGTTTGAGCGTCGGCCAGACATTTTCCAGCAACTTGCCCTGGGCGCCGACCGCCGGGTGCAGTTGATCGGCCTGCATCATGTCGGGATGCCCGCCCACGCCCTCGAGGAAAAACGGCACCAGCGGGACGTTTTTTTCCTTGGCCAACGCGCCGAAGACTTCGGCAAACGCCGTGGTGTATCGCGGGCCGTAATTGGGCGGCAACTGCATGCCCAACAGCAACACCTTGGCACCGCCGGCCTTGGACTGGTCAATCATCGACGCAAGATTTTGTTTCAATTGCGCAGGGGGCTGCCCGCGCAAGCCGTCATTGCCGCCCAACTCGATGACCACGACGTCCGGCTTATGCTCTGCAAGCGCCGCCGGCAGCCGCGCGAGGCCTCCGGCACTGGTGTCGCCGCTGATGGACGCATTCACCACTTTATCGTCGAAACCTTCCTGCTTGAGCCGTTGCTCCAGCAAGGCGACCCACCCTTTGCGGGTATCCAGGCCGAAACCGGCACTGATACTATCGCCAACGATCAGGACTGTACCCGCCGCTGCGTTCTGGGCCATGCACATCAAGGCCAGGCCAGCACTCAAAAACCACATTCGCATCGGATTCTCCATGGGCGCAAGCATTCTCACCGCGCGGAACCTTAGCAAAGTGGTTCCCAGCGCGGAAGGTGAACTGACTATCCTGCACGAACTGAGCCTGGAACTGAACAAGGGCGATAGCCTGGCTATCGTCGGCAGTTCCGGTTCCGGCAAATCCACCCTGCTGGGCCTGCTGGCCGGACTCGACCTGCCCAGCAGCGGTGAGGTCACCCTCGCCGGCCAGGCCCTGAGCACCCTCGACGAAGACCAACGCGCGCGCATCCGCGCCGAACACGTAGGCTTTGTATTCCAGTCGTTCCAACTGCTCGACAGCCTCAACGCCCTGGAAAACGTGATGTTGCCGCTGGAGCTGGATGGCCGCAAAGACGCCCGCGAGCGTGCCCGGCACCTGCTCGAGCGCGTGGGCCTGGGCCAGCGCCTGACCCACTCGCCGCGCCAACTCTCCGGTGGCGAGCAACAACGGGTGGCGATCGCCCGCGCTTTTGCCGCCGAGCCGGACGTGCTGTTTGCCGATGAACCCACCGGCAACCTCGACAGCCACACCGGCGAGCGCATCAGCGACCTGTTGTTCGAACTCAACAAAGAAAACGGCACGACCCTGGTGCTGGTCACCCACGACGAGCGCCTGGCCCACCGTTGCCGACGCCTGATCCGCCTTGAAGCCGGCCTGATGGTTGCGCCCCTGGAGCCTTGATGGCACGTTTGCCGCTGTTGCGCCTGTTCAGCCTTGCCATGCGCCAATTGCTGCGCGATGCCCGCGCCGGTGAATTGCGCGTATTGTTCTTCGCCCTGCTGGTGGCCGTGGCCGCCAGCACCGCCATCGGTTATTTCGGTGCCCGTCTCAACGGCGCCATGCTGCTGCGCGCGACTGAATTCCTGGGGGCCGACCTGGTGCTCGAAGGCAGCTCGCCGGCCCGGCCCGAGCAAATCCAGTCCGGCGTCGAGCTGGGCCTGGAACACGCACGGGTCGTGGAATTCTCCAGCGTCATCGCCACCGATAACGGCATCCAACTCTCCAGCATCAAGGCGGTGAACGAGCAGTACCCGCTGCGCGGTGAACTGAAAAGCGCAGCCGCTCCCTTTGGCGATGAAACCCCGGGAGGCGGCCCGAAACCCGGCGAAGCCTGGGTGGAAGCGCGGCTGCTGACGGCCCTGGACCTCAAGGTCGGCGACAGCATCGACGTGGGCATGAAAACCCTGCGCCTGGCGCGCGTGCTCACTTATGAGCCGGATCGCGCCGGCAACTTCTACAGCCTCACGCCCAGGGTGATGATCAACCTGGCGGACCTGGAGGCCACCGGCGTGGTCCAGCCAGGCAGCCGCGTCAGCTACCGCGAATTGTGGCGCGGGCCGCAAGGCAGCACGGCGCTGCAAACCTATCGCGATTTGGTCAAGCCGGGGCTCGCGGCCAACCAGCGCCTGCAGGATTCACGGGACGGCAACCAGCAGATCGGCGGCGCCCTGGGCAAGGCCGAGCGCTACCTGAACATGGCCAGCCTGGTGGCGGTGCTGCTGGCCGGCGTGGCTGTGGCGCTGTCGGCCAACCGCTTCGCCACCCGGCGCTTCGACGCCAGCGCATTGCTGCGCTGCCTGGGATTATCGCGACGTGAAGCCATGTTGCTGTTCACGCTGCAACTGACTGTACTGGGGCTGATGGCCAGCCTGGCCGGCGCCGTGCTCGGCTGGCTGGCGCAGTTTGGACTGTTCTACTTCCTTCATGACCTGCTGCCGGCGGACGTTCCACCGGGCGGGCTGTTACCGGCCATCGCCGGGATCGGCACCGGGCTGGTCGCTCTCGCCGGTTTCGCCTTGCCGCCGTTGGCGGCACTGGGGCGCGTGCCGCCGTTGCGGGTGTTGCGCCGCGACATGTTGCCAATCCCTTCCAGCACCTGGATGGTCTATGGCGCGGCTCTGTTCGCCCTGGGCTTGATCATGTGGCGCCTGAGCCTCGACCTGGTGCTGACCTTCGCCCTGCTCGGCGGTGGCGTGGTGGCGGCATTGGTGCTTGGCGGCCTGCTCCTGTTGCTATTGCAAAGCCTGCGCCGCCTGCTGGCCCGCGCCTCCCTGCCCTGGCGCCTGGGCTTGGGCCAACTGCTGCGCCATCCGTTGGCGGCGGCCGGTCAATCCCTGGCGTTTGGCCTGATCCTGTTGTCCATGGGCTTGATCGCGCTGTTGCGTGGCGAGTTGCTCGACACCTGGCAGAACCAGTTGCCCAAGGACGCGCCCAACTACTTCGCCTTGAATATCCTGCCGGCCGACAAAGATGCCTTTGGCGCCCGCCTGCTGGAGCTGCAGGCTCAGTCCGCGCCGCTCTACCCGGTCGTGCCCGGCCGGTTGATCAGCATCAATGGCGAGCCGGTGCAAGAGATCGTCAGCAAGGATTCCAGCGGCGACCGTGCGATCCAACGCGACCTGAGCCTGACCTGGGCCGCCGACCTGCCACCGGGCAATGCCTTGACCGCGGGTTCGTGGTGGACGCAGCAACCCACCGAGGAAATCCCTGGGGTTTCGGTGGAGGCCAAGGTCGCGGAGAGCCTCAAGCTCAAGCTTAACGATCACTTGGTGTTTACCATCGCCGGGGAAAATCGCGAAGCGCGAGTGACCAGCCTGCGGACCATCAACTGGGATAATTTCCAGCCCAACTTCTTCATGATATTCCAGCCGGGCACCTTGCAGGATTTGCCGGCCACCTACCTGACCAGCTTCTACCTGGCGCCTGGGCATGACCAACAAATCGTCGACCTGTCCCGGGCCTTTCCGGCCGTGACCATCCTGCAGGTGGAGGCGCTGCTCGAGCAGTTGCGCAGCATCCTCGCCCAGGTGACCCTGGCGGTGGAATACGTGCTGCTGTTTGTCCTGGCGGCGGGCATGGCGGTGCTGTTCTCGGGCCTGCAAGCGACCCTGGACGAACGTATCCGCCAAGGCGCGCTGCTACGTGCACTGGGCGCCGAACGCAAATTGCTGGTCAAGGCCCGGCGCATCGAGTTCGGCTTGCTCGGCGCCGTCAGCGGGCTATTGGCGGCACTGGGGACAGAACTGGTGACCTTCGTGCTGTACCGCTACGCGTTTGACCTGGCCTGGCATCCCCACTCCTGGCTGTTGCTGCTGCCGGTAATCGGAGCCGTACTGATCGGCGGCGCCGGCGTATTCGGCACCCGCCGCGCCCTCAACGCCAGCCCGCTGACGGTGTTACGCGAAGGCTGACCGCTGCCGGCCCGCAGGCTCCAAAGCGTGCGGGCCAGCTCGGTGGGGTCAGGCGATAAAGATGTTGGCAGTGCCGCCGCCTTCGCAGCCTCGCTGGGGCTCGACAGCTTCCACATTTGACTTCGTCGCATCTGAATACTGTATTTGCAGATACAACCGAAATCCCACCGACAACGCAGATCCCCTGTGGGAGCTGTCGAGCTTTAGCGAGGCTGCGATAGCGGTGGGTCAGGCGAGGAAATGCCAGCAGTGCCGCCGCCTTCGCAGCCTCGCTGGGGCTCGACAGCTCCCACATTTGATCTTCGTCGCGGCTGAACACTGTGTTTACAGATACAACCGAAATCCCACCGACAAAGCAGATCCCCTGTGGGAGCTGTCGAGCTTTAGCGAGGCTGCGAAAGCGGTGGGTCAGGCGAGGAAAATGCCAGCAGTGCCGCCGCCTTCGCAGCCTCGCTGGGGCTCGACAGCTCCCACATTTGATCTTCGTCGCGGCTGAACACTGTGTTTGCAGGCACAACCGAAATCCCGCCGACAAAGCAGATTCCCTGTGGGAGCTGTCGAGCTTTAGCGAGGCTGCGAAAGCGGTGGGTCGGCGATAAAGATGTTGGCAGTGCCGCCGCCTTCGCAGCCTCGCTGGGGCTCGACAGCTCCCACATTTGATCTTCGTCGCGGCTGAATACTGTGTTTGCAGGCACAACCGAAATCCCACCGACAACGCAGATCCCCTGTGGGAGCTGTC
The DNA here is from genome assembly GCF_014268345.1 of Pseudomonas sp. SWRI18. Lineage (NCBI taxonomy): Bacteria > Pseudomonadati > Pseudomonadota > Gammaproteobacteria > Pseudomonadales > Pseudomonadaceae > Pseudomonas > Pseudomonas sp. SWRI18. The sequence goes on along the minus strand of NZ_JACCQQ010000019.1, from coordinate 10,726 downwards.
GAGCTTTAGCGAGGCTGCGAAAGCGGTGGGTCAGGCGATAAAGATGTTGGCAGTACCGCCGCTTTCACAGAATCATCGGAGCTCAACAACAGCCAATTTATATCAGTGCTTGCCGGGCTTCATTCACTTCACGTACTCGATCCCGGTGATCCACCAGCACACTTCGCCACTCGGGGTCTGTACGATGGCCTCGTCGTCCACTTCCTTGCGCAGTAGCGCACGGGCCATGGGGGAGTCGATGGAAATGTAGTCCATGCGCTCGTAAATCTCGTCATAACCGACGATGCGAAAGCGCTTGGTCTCGCCCTGCTCGTTTTCGATGTCCACCCAGGCGCCGAAAAACACTTTACCCTCTTGCTCGGGCATGTACTCCACCACGCGCATGTCTTCCAGGCGCTTGCGCAGGTAGCGCACGCGACGGTCGATCTCGCGCAGCAATTTCTTGTTGTACTGATAGTCGGCGTTTTCGCTGCGGTCCCCCAGCGAGGCCGCCCACGTTACTTTGCGCGTGGTGTCCGGGCGCTTTTCGCGCCACAGATAATCCAGCTCTTTCTTCAGCGCTTCATGACCTTCTTTGGTAATCAGCTTGGTACTCAAACGCTTGCATCCCCAGGCAATGTCCATAGGTGCCGATACGCCTGGACTTGAAGCCCTGGCATCGGCCGGCTGGGGTTGATGATAAATGAACCGGCGAAAGTAGCCAGGCCAGTCTAGCTGTCCAGCACGCGATCCAGTTCCAGCAGCATGCCTCGCAGACTCTGCCGCAGCCCTGCCACCTGCGAAGTCATCACCTTCAAGGCTTCGGTCCTCTGGCTGACCGCAAGCGACTGATCATGTAATTGAGTGGTGCGTTGCTCCAATTCTCGAACCCTCTCATCCAACTGGCTTTGCCCCTGCTCAAGTTGCGCCTGCCATTGCCCAAGTGTCGCCTCCCGCTCGTTTGCCGCGAGTTTTTGCTGGGTCAGCTCCTGGGCGACACGGGCAAGGTTGGTCAACGTGCTGTCCACCTCAAACAACGTGCTGTCGTTACCCGGGACCGGGAGTTTCGGTTGCGCCGGTACAAGGGGGTCCCGTGGCATAGCCGGTGCGGCCTGCGCCATCATCACGGGAGCTTCGACGACCGCTTGCAGCGGTTCCTCACCAGGGTCTTCATGCATCGGCAGCCTGGTAGGCTCGGTTGGGCTCGACCCCTTGGGTGGGGAGGTCATCTGCGACGAAAAACGAATGGACGGTACGATCAATGATGCGCTCTCGATCGCCGGCAGCGTCGAGGCAGACATGCCCAGGGTGATCACTTTCATCACCAAGGCTTTCTTGATGATCACCGAGTGATGATCCTCAGGCCTGGCAGGCGGCAACTTGCACCCTTTCAAATCGATAAAATGATAGGGCATCTGGGTCTCGATAACGCCGCCCGCCTTGGTTCCCGAAGCGGCCAACGTCAGTATTTGCTTGAAGACATCCAACGCCAGCTGCAAGTCTTCCCTGGATTCAACTCCACTCAGGAAATACCGGTCAAGTTTCTTACGCAAGGCGGCGATATATACCCTTGAACTTCCCGGCTCTACCTCTTCATCCAAACTATAAACAAGAAAGTTGGAGGCCGCCTGACCTACAGCAAACCCACAGAGCAGTGCACCGTTAACCGGAGCATCTTGACCGTCGCGTTCAAGAACAAGGGTACGTAGCAGCATCATGGCATTCAGGCCTCTTATACAGAGCAGAAAGTTTACATAAACAACAAGTAAACACTGATAATTTTGTCATTTCAAAACACAACGCATTGTTTCAGCGGCGCTCCTGACCTGCACGTAGGACTTCTCTTATTAAGCGTTATCGTCGTTCCCAAAAACCCCTATTACCCGTACCCTTTTTTCACGCCCCCTACGTCATGCCAAACTTATTCGGTAAAAAAATGATCGAAATAAGCAATCTGACAAAACACACGGGTAACACAACTATAATCAGCGACTTATCGTTCAAAGCCAATCCACTGGAATGTTTGGGATTATTCGGGCAAGACCCTATAGCTAAAACAGTGCTGCTAGATGTAATAGCGGGTTCGACGCAGCCTTCCAGCGGTCATATAACTATTCAAGGTTTCAATACACAAACCCATGCGCTGCAAGCGAGAAGGCTCGTCGGCTATCAACCGTCCAACGACCTCGGCCATCCAACGATGTCCGTCAAAGCATTCCTTGGCTTCATCGCTACCCTTCGCGGCTTCCACGGCGCCGAAAAGCGCGCACGGCTGGAACAGGTTATTGCACGGCTGGAGTTATTTGCGGTGCTCAATGCGCCCCTCGATGCGCTCTGCATCGGTTGGAAACGCAAAGTCGCCATTGCCCAGGCCGTCCTGCACGGCCCTGCCCTGCTACTGCTGGATGAACCAACCGAGGGGCTCGCGCCGGATCAGAAACATACCTTCAGGGCACTTATCCACTCGTTGACACAAGAGATGACAGTGATCATCGCCTCTCGTCACTGCGATGAATTGTCCAAGTTGTGCACGCGCGCATTGGTCATGGCGGGCGGTCGATTGGTTGCCGATACCCCACTGCCTGATCTACAGCGCGACTCGCGTCACTTCCAGGCAGTCACCCTGACCGCGGATAACCCGCTCGACCTGCTGGCATTGGCCGTTCTGCCAGGCGTGGCAGGCATCGAGGAGCATCGTCACGCGCCCGGTACCGTGACCGTACTCGCGATGCCGGGCCGCACCATCTATCCCCATATCAACATGTTGATTGCCAGTCGTCGCTGGAAGATCAACTCGATGCACCTGGAGCCAGGTCGCCTGAATGATGTGGTCCACCATCTGAGCGAGGAGGCGTCGCTTTGAAATTAATGCCCATCATTCTAAAGCGTCAACTCGCCAGCTATGCCTGCGCCCCCAGTACGTACCTGAGCATGGCAGTCTTCCTGATTCTGTCAGTGGCGCTGGGAAGGTACATAAGCCCTTGGCCGGAACAGAACAGCAGCGACTTGCAGGTATTTTTTCAATTTCATCCCTGGCTTTATTTACTGCTGATACCTGCCCTGGCAATGCACCTGTGGTCGGATGAAGCCAATGCGGGATTTTTCGGCCTGATGAAAACCATGCCCATCACAACCTCTGAATGGGTCGTCGGAAAATTCCTCGCCGCCTGGCTCGTAGCAGGCACAGCCCTAATTCTGATGTTTCCTCTGGTCATTGCTGCCAACTACCTGGGCCGGGCAGACAACCACGTTATCGCCTCGCAATTTCTGGCAAGTTGGCTGCTGGCGGGCAGCTACCTGTCTGTCGGTTGTTTCGTTTGTATTTTTGTACGGCAACGTACTGTCATTTTCCTACTGACCCTGGGCTTATTGCTGACAGCCAGCGGACTTTCGACTGTATTGGATGCACTGGAGCACCAAGCACCTATCGGGTTGATAGACAGCTTGGCGTCACTCAGCCCGACTGTTCGATTCAGTTGTATCGATGATGGAAAACTCACACTTCATGACACGCTTTACTTCATCAGCATGATCCTCGCCTTTCTCGCTGCGACGACCGTCACACTCAACTACAAACACAGCTGAGAAGGGAACCCTTGATGCGGTCCATTCTGCGCACCGGCATGACGCTCGTCGTCATCTTATTGTTATTCCTGGCATTCAATCTGGTATGGATAGGTAAGATTCCGGCTATACGGTGGGATGTTTCTCAACAAAAAATTCACACATTGTCGTCTCCGGCACAGCATCTGGTTGCAATACTGGAAGGTCCGGTGGATTTGTATTACTTCAACTCAAACAACGCGCCGAAAAAGAACTACGCAGTGCAACGCTACAGCAGACATATTGAAGACTTGCTCAAGGAATACGAAAAAGCCGCCAATGGCAGGATCAACCTGCACCTTATCGATCCTGCACCTTTTTCGGAGGATGCCTACAAAGCCCGGCTATCCGGGCTTGACGACAGCGGTGGGTTCCTCGGCCTTATCGGCACCCGCGCCGGTCACGGTGTGCGACGTATCGGCTCCTTCAGTCTCGACCGAGAGCCCCTGCTTGAATATGAAATCAGCCACCTGCTCTATAAATTGCAGCACCCGGAGCGCCCGGTCGTTGCGTTGCTGTCGGGCCTGGCGATGGGCGACTCCGCAAGCCGTTTGCTGCAGGAGCTGCGGCGCGAGTTCGATCTGGTCAATCTGGAACCGACGGTCGCGCAGGTTCCCGAGCACCTTCAGACGCTGCTGGTGGTGCACCCGCAGGCGCTGTCTGAGCAAACCCTGTATGGAATCGAACAATTTGTATTGAGGGGCGGCAGATTGATGATGTTTATCGACCCCTTGAGCGAGCAACGCTCAAACGCCGGCCCAGCGAACATCCGATTGGACGACTTGCTCGCCGCCTGGGGTGTCCGGATGCCGGCGGACAAACTGGTGGCGGACGCCCTCTACACACCTTGGGAGACGCCAGGCAAAGCCAATCAGGTGCGATTGAACCTGCCGAGGTCGTCTATGAACGCGAACGATATCAGCACCTGGAACCTCAACAGGGTAACGGTTTCAAGCAGCGGTGCCCTCTCCCGGCTGAATAAAAGCCGCACCACCTTCATCCCGCTCCTGCAAAGTTCCGAGCAATCCGTCCTGCTCGATGCCAGTAGCTTCACTGACGCCACCACGCTCGATTCATTGATTGAACAGGCAGCGAACCAGGAGCGACCTCATGTGATCGCAGCACGTATTGAGGGCCCGAGCTATTCGGTGTTTCCCGATGGTATCAAAGGGCAACCACCCGGATTGCAGAAAGCCGCACAGATTCATGTGGTGATCGTGGCTGACACGGACATGCTCACGGACAAAACCAGCAACTCGGCGCCAGACGGCAACGCGCTGTTTGTCTTGAACACATTGGACAACCTGGCAGCCCCCGACGCACTCGCGGCCATTCGCCCTCGCGTAGCACCGCAAAGTGCGCCCACGGTGCTGGAGAGCATGCGCGACGCTGCGAAACAGGCCTATCGCGCCAAGGCCAGCGAACTGCAACGGCGCCTGCAACGCACCGAACAGGAATGGCAACGGTTGAGCCCGTGGACAACGTCTCTCGGCACCCAGGCCGTGGACACCACGACCCGCTTGCAAGCACTCAACAAGGAACGCTTGCGCTTGCCCATGGAACTGCATGCCTTGGAGCGCGAAGCCTATGCGCAGGTGCGTCGCCTGGAAATGGCGCTAGAGTGGGTGGTGACGTTTGCGCTACCGCTGACGTTATGTCTGATCGCCTGGATCGTCTTCCTGGGCCATCGTCGCCGGCTGCACGCTGCCCGCATGATTCGCTGAACGCTCAACGACGGGCAATCAGCCCTTGTCGGGCAATGCGGGTCAATTGCCGGATGACCTCCTCGGCGTCGCCGGCACTGGGCGCCTGGATCACCGCGAGGTCAAAACTGTTGCTGGCAAAACGCGCAAGGGAATCGCCATCTTCGACAAACTGGATCAGGAACGCGGAAGGCCGGCCAGTACGCCGCGGCCAGCCATCCAGGTAACGCAACAGCGTCGGCTGGTGCTTGCCGCCCAAGAGAATCCTGGGATTGCGTTGAGTGAGGTCCGCAGTGATCGGGGCCAGGCGTATCAGGGGGCGTAGTGCATTCATCGTGTCGTGTCTCTGCCTCAAAAGTCTGCGGGCAGGTGAGAGGCAACACCGAACCAGCGCTTTAGCGGAATTTCGAAGCATGGAGCATGCTTCTGTCGGGACCGATAACGATCACCCATGGCGCCCCGCAATTAGCTGTTTAAATCGGCGCATGAGCGGCATCCTAGAGAAGCCTGTGGGGCGGTGTCAAGAATCCCGAGCAACGAAAAGGCCCGCGCAAGGCGGGCCGATTCAGGGTGTGGCAGCGCGTCAGTGGGCGATGGCGCGGTCGGCGGACAGTTTGCCGGCACCTTCCAGCAGCACTGCGAGCGAGCCACCGAGCAAGGCCAGGGCGAACTCATAACCGTTGTTGGCCATGAACAGACCGTTATGGATGTGCACCGAGAAGATTGCCACCAGCGACAGGATCGTCAGGCCCAATGCCGCAGGGCGAACCAGCAGGCCAATGATCAAGGCCAGGCCGGCGAAGAACTCGGTACCGCCCGACAGCAGCGCCATCAGGGTACCCGGCGCCAGGCCGATGCTTTCCATCCATTGGGCAGTGCCCGCCAGGCCATAGCCGCCAAACCAGCCGAAGAGTTTCTGCGAACCGTGAGCGGCGAAAATGATGCCGACCACGATGCGCAGAATGGTCAGGCCATAACCGGCACGGGTGGACAGGACGCGTTTGATCAGTGGGCTCATGAAGATAATCCTTTTCAAAACAGGGGTTGGTTGGCCGCTATATTAATCGGATTAAACAATGATAAAAGCCGAAAAAATGCCTTGTTAATATCGATTAAATCGATTACTTAGCCAAAGCAATTTTCGTCGCCGGCGGCTCCAGGGACTGGCGCTCCCGATCGAACGCCAAATAGTACTTGTTGACACTGTTCACATAGCTGACGCCACCCATGCCAACCTGCTCCATGGCGATGCGTTCAACCTGGAAAAACCACTGGTTGGGGTTCAGCCCCCGACGCTTGGCTTCGGTGCGCATGCCTTGCACCCGCTCCGGCCCCATGTTGTAGGCCGCCAGCACAAACGCCATGCGCTCGCGCTCGTTGAGCTTGGGGCTGGCGAAGAACTTGCGACGGATCAGTGCCAGGTAGCGCGCCCCTGCTTGCACATTGCTGTCGAGGTTTTCGATATTGTTGACACCCACACGCTGCGCTGCCGAGGGGGTGATCTGCATCAGGCCGGTTGGCCCCCCGCTACTGCGCGCCCCCGGATCAAGCGCCGACTCCTTGAACGCCAGTGCCGCGAGGTTCAACCAGTCCATGCCCTGCTCGCGGGCGTGCTTTTGCAACACCGGACGCAGTTTTTCCAGGCGCTGGCGATCAATGCGTGCCAGTGGGTTGCGCACTTGGTACAGGCGACGGTAGATACGCTGGAACGCCACATCCTGGTCGGAAGGGGTTCGATAGGTCTGGAGGAAGCGATCAATGCTGGCCCTCAGCATCGAGGCATCCTGGCGCACGAACCAATACTCGTCGCCCGGTTCGCTGATCACCACCTGTTTATCGAAGCGCAACTTGGGCAGGATTTTCGACCAGCGCTCGGCAATCGGCTTTTCGACAATGGTCAGGTGGTAAATACCGGCCTGGACCATCTCCAGCACGTCTTCCACGGCCAGGGTCGGGTCCACCCATTCCACCTTGATCGGTGGCTGCTTGTGCAGCGCCAGTTTCTGGTTGACCTGGCTGATGGCATCCGCCGCCGCGCTGCCAGTGGTCAACGCCAGGGTGCGTCCGGACAGTTGCTCCAACTTGGTAAACCGCCGCTCGCCCTTCACGCCCACCAGCCACAGCGGCACGCCGCTGGCAATCGGGTCGCTGGCGCTGATCTTGTGCGCGGCCTTCACATCGAGCAGTTCACCGGGCGCCACCAGGTCGCCTTCGCCACGGGCCAGCGCGCCGAGCAATTGGTCCTTGGCCTTGGGAATGATCTTGAGGTTGATGTCCCGCCCATCGCGGGCATGGCTATTGAGGTACTGCTCGAAGGCGCGCAGGCGGTGGTACTCGACGCCGATGGCCTGGCCCTGGACTTCGCCGGAACTGTTGCGGCTCTGGTTGACCAACACACGCAAGGTGCGGCTGGCGCGAATCTCAGCCAAGTCGCGGACCTTGCCGGGCTTGGTCACTTCCAGCGGCCCGTCCAGACGCGCCACCGCAGCCATGGGCAGCAGTAACGTCAGGCACAACATAAGCAACGCCGAGGGTCGGATCATCCGCTCTCCGGAAAGAATACTGGCCAGCGCCGTCGCGAAAAACGAGGCGGTGGACGTCAGAAACAGAGCGCTTTATGCGCAGGCTTTGCGCGCAACGGTGGCACAGGGCAAGGAGTTCGGCCAACCACAATGTCACTTGCGACGTTCAAAGACAGCTATAACTCATTGTAGTTCTTCGTTTTTCTTATAAATCTACAGCTCTGATATGCTTTCCGGCCGCAGGCGGAGATAGCACCATGCAACTCATTGATATCGGCGTCAACCTGACCAACCCCAGTTTCGACGAAAAGCACCAGGCCGTGCTCGACCGTGCCTATGCTGCCGGCGTGCAACAATTGGTGCTCACCGGCACCAGCGTCGAGGGCAGCGAACAGGCCCTGGAGCTGTGCGTAAAACTGGATGAAAGCGGCCAGCGCCTGTTCAGCACCGCCGGCATCCACCCTCACTCCGCCAGCGATTGGAACGGCGACAGCGCCCAGCGCTTGCGCAGTCTGCTCAACGAGAGCCGCGTACGCGCAGTCGGCGAATGCGGGCTGGATTTCAATCGGGATTTTTCACCGCGCCCGCAGCAGGAAAAAGTCCTGGAGCAACACTTGGCCCTGGCCGTCGAGCTGAAACTGCCGGTGTTCCTCCATGAGCGTGACGCCAACGAACGCCTGCTGGACATTCTCAAGGACTACCGTGACCACCTCACCGCCGCCGTGGTGCACTGCTTCACCGGCGAACAAACCGCGCTGTTCAGTTACCTTGACCTCGACCTGCATATCGGCATCACCGGCTGGATCTGCGATGAACGCCGTGGGACACACCTGCACCCACTGGTCAGGGAAATTCCCCGCGGCCGCCTGATGCTGGAAAGCGACGCGCCTTACCTGCTGCCGCGCACCCTGCGTCCCAAGCCGAAAAATGGTCGCAACGAACCCGCTTATCTGGCGCAAGTACTGCGCGAAGTCGCCCTGCATCGCAACGAAAGCGTGGAAGACCTGGCCAGCCACAGTACGGCCTGCGCCCGCGCGTTTTTTGGGTTGCCCGTGGTGGATTAATGCGGCGTATTGACCCATGTCAAAACCGGTTTTATCGATAGCGGCACAATAATGGCACCTTGCCAATGCTGTTTCCGCTATCAGAGAAAACCTTCCATGGGTGCCTGGCTTAGCAATATCTCGCTGAAGTACAAATTCTGGGCCGTCAACGCGGTCGCTTTCATCACCACCCTGCTGCTGGTGCTCTATGCGGTGCAGCTTGAACAACAGGCGCGCAGCGATGCATCCCGGACCTCGGCCCAGGCGCAAGCCCATTTGCTCGGCGCATGGCCGGCCGGCGAAGCACTGCCCAAGGGCGAGCACTGGCTGACGTTCAAGCGCGGCCAAGTCCCACAGTTGGCTGAACAGGATCTGTCAGTCCTGGGCAGCACCCTCGGTTGGGTCGAACTCAACCACATGCCGGTGTTCGGCGAAAACCCGCTGATGGGCGCTGAAGTCATCGCCCGCACTGACGGCCAGTACGTCGCCGTCCTTGCCTATGCGCCAAGCCTGAGCCAAGTGTTCGGCGAACGCTTCGCCAACTACGCCGTGGCGGTATTGATCCTGATGCTGGCGATGCTGGGGGCCTCGCAACTGCTGATCCGCTTCCTGCTCAGCCAGCTCAACACCCTTAAGGACGTGATGCTGCACGTGGAGAAAACCGGCGATCTGTCGGCGCGCGTGCCATTGGCCTGCAAAGATGAAGTCGGCCAGATGGCCAGCGCCTTCAATGCCATGCAAGCCGGCTACCAGCGCGTGGTCAACACGGTTGCGCGCACCGCCAAGCAACTCGATGAAGGCGCCGCGCGACTGGCCAGCAGCATGAACGAGGTGCGGCACGGCATGCTCGGCCAACAAAGCGAAACCGACCAGGCCGCCACCGCCATCAACGAGATGACCGCCACCGTCCATCACATCGCGCAGCACGCCGGCGCCACCCGCGACCTGTCGCAGACCGCCGACACCCTCGCCGGCAGCGGCCAGAAAGTGGTCAGCCGTGTACAGCGGTCAATTGCAGGCCTGTCCACCGGCGTACAACAAACCGCGGAAATGATCCAGAAACTCGCCGAAGACAGCCAGAAAATCAACGGCGTGGTCAGCGTGATTCACAGCATCGCCGAGCAGACCAACCTGCTCGCCCTCAACGCCGCCATCGAAGCTGCCCGCGCCGGCGAAATGGGCCGTGGCTTTGCCGTGGTCGCGGACGAGGTGCGCAACCTGGCCAAGCGCGTGCAAAGCTCCACCGACGAAATCACCCGCATGGTCTCGGCGCTGCAAGCCGGCACCCGCGACGCGGTGGACTTCATGCAGGAAAGCTCGTTCAAGGCTGACGACTGCGTACAGCAGGCCCAGGAGGCCGGCGCAGCACTCATCGAAATCACCGGCGCCGTGGCGCAGATGCGCGAAAGCAACACCCAGATCGCCGTCGCCGCCGAACAACAAAGCCACGTCGCCGAAGAGATGAACCGCGCGGTGGTGAGCATTCGCGACGTCACCGAGAACACCGTGCAGCAGACCGTGGACTCGGCGACCACCAGCAACGAACTGGCCACCCTGGCCGGGGAACTGAGCAAGGCGATTGGGCAGTTGAAGCTGTAGGACTGTTCAACCTGTAATCCTTTGCCTACTGCAACCCCTCGGTTTACCCGAGGTTTTGGCGAAACGTCCTAGACATTCCGGCGAATAACGCCGACTTATTTTCCCCGCCAACCTCTCCAAAGTCTCTCGCCTGATCAATCAGCGCGAGGGACCGCCGATGCACTTCTCTATCAATGCCCCGCTCGATGGGGCTGCCTCTTGATTCCGGTTATCGGCAAGTTCGTCCTATCCCCCATGGACGCCAAGAAGCCGGACGTCGGCAGTGTTTTCCGTGACT